>DAOUHO010000020.1:0-4776 GCA_034428595.1 Chloroflexota bacterium
GCGAACCCGCTCGCCTCGCCTCATGCCCACCGTCACCATCCGCATTCCCCAGGTGCTGCGGCACCACACGGACGGGGCGCGGAGCGTTGACTTGGACGCGGGCACGGTGCGGGAGGCGCTGGAAGCGCTGTTTGCCGTCTATCCGACGCTGCGCGAATCGTTGACGCCGCCCAGCGGCAACGTGCTCGAAGCGACGAACCTGTTCCTCAACGAGCAAGATGTCGCCACGCTCGACGGCCTGGCCTCGCCCATGAACAGCGGCGACACCCTGACCATCTTGCCGGCAATGTCCGGGGGCGGGGAATCGCCCCATAAATCCTGACGCGCGCCCTCGCGGAGAAGCTACGCCTCCGCGGGAACCAGTGGCTCAATCACGCTCAGGTCAGTCGAGGCCCGCGCGATATCCAGGTCATACATACGCTGGAGGTTGAGCCAGTACTCGGGTGTCATGCCGAGCGCCTTGCCGATCCGCAGCGCCGTATCTGCCGTGACGGTCCGCCGGCCATGGACTATCTCGTTGATACGCCGCGGGGACACGCCCATCGTCCGTGCCAGCCGGTACTGCGTGATCCCCAGCTCTTCCAACATCTCCGCCAGATGGACTCCCGGATGGATAGGGGCCATGGTGTCCATTCGATGTCCTCCTCTAGTGATAGTCCACTATCTCAATCTCCATCGCGCCCACCTCGGTCCAGCGGAAGCACACGCGCCATTGGTCATTGATCCAGATGCTGTACTGGCCGGCCCGGTCGCCGCGCAAGGCCTCCAGGCGATGCGACGGGGCACCCGCAGGTCAGACAGCCGGGTTGCTGCAACCACGCGCTGGAGCCGCATCCGGGCTCGCCGCTGGATGTCTGCTGGCAGCCGACGTACGCCTTGGCCGTTGAAGAGCTGTTCGGCGCGCCTATCGGCAAACCGCTGCATGCTTGATAATAACGCCGCGGGATAATAGCACCAAGTCCATCATCCTCACCCACTCGGGACGAACTGACAGGCGAAGGACGGTGAGAACCGCTCGCCCCGCTTGGAAGACCGCGCTAGATCGTCTTGCGCTCGGGCGGCGGGACTGAGAGCCGGCGGGTTTCGGCGGTGGACACGTCCACAACTGCCGGCTGACCCTCTCGCGTGGCGCGGATGGCGCGCTGGAGTGCCGGCCGCAGTTCCACCACCGTGGCCACCTTCTCACCGTGGCAGCCCAGGGCCGTGGCCACTCCGGCGTAGTCCCCGTATAGCGAGGACACGCCGAACTTCTCGATGGCGGTGGGGATGTTGCGGTCGTAGCCGCTGAAGATGGCGTCGTTCTTGATGACGCTGAGGATGGGAATGTTCTCGCGCGCAGCCGTTTCCCAGTCCATGCCGGTCATGCCGGCGGCGCCGTCGCCCATCACGTTCACGACGAGCTTGTCGGGGTTGGCCAGCTTGGCGCCCATCGCCAGTCCCAGCGAAAAGCCGAGCTGCGAGGACTGCCCCCAGCCGAGGTAGCTGCGCGGCACGGTCGATTCGTAGAACACGCACTGGATGTCCCGCGTTGCGCCGGACTCGTGCGTGACCATCGACGTGTCGGGGTCGATCAGGCTCCACAGCTCGCCGAAGAGGCGGTAGCCGTTGACGGGGTCGCTCTCGTCGCTGAACTCGGAGGCGAAGTCCGCGCGCCAGGCGCGGCGCAGCTCGGCGAGATTGGCGGCCGTACTCCGGCGCAACTCCTGCTGCGGCTCGCCCACACGTGACCGCAAGACTTCGGCCAACTGCGCCAGAAACAGCTTGGCGTCGGCGCAGATGGCCACGTCGGCGGGGTAGACCTTGTGCAGGTCCGCGGGGTCGTTGGTGGCGTGAATGATCGTCTTGCCGTCGGGGATCTTGGGCGTGAACGGGCTGAGGCTGAGGCTGGTGCCCACGCCCAACAGGGTGTCGCTGTGCTCCAGGTAGTGCGTCACCATGCCGGTCTCGACGTAGGCGCCCACGCCGGCCGACAGCTCATGCCGCTCGTTGATGGCGCTCTTGCCCTGCAGAGTGGTCATGACCGGCGCGCCGAGAAGCTCGGCGACGGCTTGCAACTCGGCGGACGCCTCGGCGTAGAGCACGCCCTGGCCGGCCCAGATCAGCGGCGACTCGGAGCGCAGCAAGCGCTCCGCGGCCTCGTCGACGGCGCCCGGATCGGCGGCGCTCCTGACCGGGCGCACCGGCGTGTGCGCGATGGGATCGTTGAATTCCTGCGCGGCGACGTCGGTGGGCATCTCGAACATCACCGGTCCGGGACGACCCGAACGCAGTGCCGCGATGGCCATGCGGGTGCGCTGCGGGATCTGATCAGCCGACGTCGGCTGCAGCGCCAGCTTGGTGATCGCGCTGTAGTGCGGCAGGCCGTCGAATGCCGGCGGGATGCCAGCCTTGGGCAGGCCCGGGTGGCCCGGAATGAACAGCAGGGGCGATGAGTCGGTAAACGACTGGGCGATCGGGGCGAAGGCGTTCTCGGAGCCGGCGGATTGCTGCACGGTGAAGACGCCCACCTGGCGCCCGTTGGTCGAGCGCGCCACGCCGTCGGCCATGTTGCCGGCCACGCGCTCCTGGCGCGCCAGCAGCGTGCGAACGCCGCCGCGGGCCAGCGCTTCGAGAATGGGCGTCGTGGGGTAGCAGAACGCCTGCTGGATGCCTTCGGCTTTCAGGATGGCGACAAGCGCATCGGCTCCGGTCACGGCAGCGTCCCTCGGCAAGTCAACTGGTGGAACGTTGGCACGTACGCGCCTATCCGGCAACCGGCCGGCGGTCACTTATGCTGCGCCGATGCTATTCCACGCGCGCCGGGTGCGCATCGCGGTCGTCTGTGCGGCGGCCTTCGCGGCTGTGGTGGCGGCAGTTTATTTCTTGATCGACAACCAGCGCGCCGCCGGAGCGTCCACGATTGCGGTGGTGGTGGCGCTCGCCGGATACCTGGGGCTGCGCGTCGGGTCGGAGTCTCGCGGCTCGCTGCGGCCCATCATCATTGGGACGGCGGCAGCGACCGGAATCGGGATCGCGGCATTCGTCCTGGCGATCCTGCTGGTGGCGGTGACGGGGCGGGGATAGGCAAACGGGCAATCACAAGCGTCGCCCCGACAACACCAGCGGGCCCGGCAGAAGGGACCGGCGGCCCGATGTGGGCGTCTACACGCCGCCGGAAATTGGCGCGCCGGCGTCGGCCTTGTCCGCGGGGAGATCGGCGTCGCGCGTCGTGCGCAATGGAATCTCGGGCAAGAGCGTGGCAATGGCGAAGCCGACGCCCATAAGCCCGGCCGTGACCACGAACAGCCCGCGCAATGCATCGGCCAGGCCCAGGCGCAGGGCCTCCATCAGCAGGTCGCTCACGGCGGGCGCCGCCGCGCCGAGCGACTCCCGCAGCGATGCCGAGGCTTCAGGCACGAACAGGGCCTCTGGATTGCTGGCCTCGGCCAGGCGCTCAGGGCCCAGCGCCTCGCGCACCTGTGCCGGCAGTCGCTCGTGCACGTTGGCGGCAAACCACCCGCTCAGCAGCGACCCCATCAGCCCCGCGCCGATGGTGGATCCCATGGACCGGAAGAACCGCGATCCCGCCGTCACCTCGCCGAGGTTGCGGTCGGGAAAGGCGTTCTGCGCCACCACGACCAGCACCGAGAACGGTCCGCCGATGCCCACTCCCATGATCACCATGTTGCGTACGACCTCCAACTCGGTCGTCGTCGCATCCATGCGGGCCAGCATGCCCGCCCCCACGATGCCCACGGCGAACAGCACCAGGATCATCGCCTTGTAGCGACCCGTGCGGGACATGATCTGTCCAGCGGCGACCGCGCTCACAATGAAGCCGAGCATCATCGGCACCAGCACCGCCCCGGAGCTGGCTGCGCTGGTCCCGATCACGGCCTGCGCGAAGAGCGGAATGTAAAGCACCGCGCCGATCATCCCGGCGCTCACCAGAAAGGTGGTGAGGATGGCCACCACGTAGACGCGATTGGTCAGGAATCCCAGGTTGATCATGGGGTCGCGGGACCGGCGCTCCAGGACCACCAGCACGCCGAGCATGGCGGCGGCGCCCAGCAGCAACCCGACGATGGGCGTCGAGAGCCACGGGTAGCGTCCGCCCGCCCAGGAGAAGGCGAGCAGCAGAGGCACCACGGCCCCCGTGAGCGCCAGCGCGCCCGCCACGTCGATCGACCGCCGCCCGCCCGACCGCACGGACGGCAGACCGAACCAGGCGGCGAGCACCGCGAGGCCGCCGAACGGCAGATTCACGTAGAACACCCAGCGCCAGCTCAGCGTGTCGGTGATCCAGCCGCCGATCGTCGGTCCGGCAATCACCACCACCCCGAACAGCGCCATGAGGGCGCCCTGCCACTTGGGGCGCTCCGAGGGCGGAAAGAGATCCCCAATCAGCGCCGGACCCAGCGCCATCAAGGCGCCGGCCCCGAGACCCTGCACGCCGCGCGACAGGATGAGCTGCACCATTTCCTGGCTCGCGCCCGCCACCGCCGAGCCGGCCATGAACAGCCCCAACCCAGTCAGCCAGAGCCGCCGCCGACCGTAGGTGTCCGAGAGCTTTCCCCATACCGGGAGGCTCACCGTCGAGACCAGGGTGTAGGCCGTGAAGACCCAGGCAAAGTCCGCCAGGCCGCCCAGGTCGGCCACCACGCGCGGGATCGCCGTGATCACGATGAGCTGATCGAGCGCGGAGAACATCGTGCCGACCACCACCGCCACCAGCACCAACATGCGCTGGCGACGTTCCGACGGGGCCTTGGAAGGGGCAGGATGCACGTCGCTCAC
>DAOUHO010000021.1:0-36080 GCA_034428595.1 Chloroflexota bacterium
CGGCCGCGGGGATCTGCCGCTGGTCGAAAACGTGGAATACGACCTGTTCTACATCCAGAACTACTCGCCGCTGCTGGATATTTCGATCCTCGCCCGCACCGTCTGGGTGGTGGCCCGCGGGCGCGGGGCGTACTAGGTCGAGCTAGCGGCGGAACCGTCGTCGGGCCGCAGGGCCGCGATCACGCGCACCGGCCAGGCGAATCGCCGCACGCCGGCGTCCAGATGCACCTCGAAGGCCGTGGCGACACGCGGCTCTGACATCCGCCGCCATAGCTCGTCGGCCATTGGGGTCGTGCCTCCCGAACGGGCCACCCACTGGTCGAAGTCCATGGGCGACCGGCACTCACGGTCCGCGGCCACGTCCAGCCCGGCGGCGCGCAGGTAGCGCGGGAACTCCGCGGCGGACAGATTGCGCACGTGCGAGGGGTCGCGCGTCGTCTCGATATCGTGCATTTCGGAAGCCACCCACGCATCGTCGGGGCTCTGCGTATCGGCGATGACCACCCGTCCGCCGGGACGCAGGACGCGAGCCATCTCGCCGATGGCGCCGGCGGGGTCGCCGAAGTGATGCAGGGCATGGCGACAGGTGATCACGTCGTAGCTGCCGCCGCGCGCGGGAATGCGTCCGGCGGCGGCGCGCACCGCTCGCAATGGCGCCGGAGCGGCCGCTCGCGTATGCCGCAGCATGGGCCGCGATACGTCGAGGGCGTCCACGCGCGCGCCGCGCTGCACCAGCGCATGCGCCGTGAAGCCGGTGCCGGTTCCCACATCCAGCACCCGGCAGCCGGGCGTGATGTCGGCCAGCTCGATCACCAGCGGCAGACTCGGCCCGGATCGGTGGCACGGCGAGTCGGCATATCCGGCCACCCGGTCGTCGAAGGCCTGTGGCGTCAGGCCGGCCACTCGTAGGTCTCGAGCGTCTCGGCGATCGAGGCGTCGAGGATGGCCGCCATCTCATCGATCTCATCGTCGGTGGACGTGAGCGGCGGAGCGAACACCCACACGTGGTCGCCGGCTCGGCCGATCAGGCCGCGGCGGCGCGCTTCGGCGCCGACGGCGCGTCCGAACGGACGATCGCTGGGAAAGCTGGCACGAGCGGAGCGATCGGCCACGAATTCCGCGCCGAGGAGCAGGCCGTGGCCGTCAACGCGTCCGACCACCTCATAGCGGTCGGCCATGTCTTCCAGGTGGCGGCGCAGACGCTTGCTCTGGCGGCGGCAGTTGTCCAGCACTTCGCCGCCTGTGATCTGCTGGAGGGCGGCGAGGCCCGCGGCGCAGGCGACGGGGTTGCCGGAGTAGGTGTGGCCGGCGTTGAAGTGCACGCCGGCGTCCCGCTCGCCGAGGAATGTCTCGGAAATGCTGCCGCGAATGATCGCCGCCGCCAACGGCGCATAGCCGCCGCTGATGCCCTTGCCCACCGTCATGATGTCGGGATAGGCCCCGTAGACGTCCGCGCCGAACAGCTCACCCAGCCGGCCGAAGCCGGTGATGATCTCGTCGTAGATCAGGACCACCTGATGCCGGTCGCAGATCTCGCGCAGGATCTTGAAGTACTCGGGCGGCGGCACGACAAAGGCTTCCGCAGACATGATGACCGGCTCCGCGATGAACGCGGCGACGGTGTCGGGGCCTTCGTTGCGAATCACCTCGTCGACGATCTCCGCGCACAGCACACCGCAGTCGGGATAGGTGAGCTTGAAGGGGCAGTGGTAGCAGTCGGGCGGGTGGACCTTCAGGAATCCGGTGGGGAGCGGTTCGTACTTCGCCTTGCGCGCGGCTCCGCCGGTGGCGGACAGGGCGCCGAGCGTCGCCCCGTGATAGCTGGCGTAGCGTGAGATCACCTTGTACTTGCCCGGATTCCCGGTCTGCTTGTGGTATTGGCGGGCCATCTTCATCGCCGTCTCGTTGGCCTCCGAACCGCCGCTGACGAACTTGACCGTGGTGAACTCCGGTGGGAAGACGTCGATCAGGCGCTCGGCAAGCTCCATCGCGGGCTGGTTCGTGGCGTAGATGGGCAGGGTCAACGCGACGCGCTCGAGCTGCGCCTGCATGGCCTCGATGATGGGCCGGTTGCCATGGCCGAACTGCATCGCGGCGATGCCGGCGATCCCGTCGATGTAGGAGCGGCCCTGCACGTCCGTCAGCCGCACCCCGGAGCCGTCCACGATCACCAGCGGGTCCTCCATGAAGGCCTGCATCTGATTGAAATCAATCATCAGGTTGGCCAGGCCGGAATGCTGGGAACCGTTTGAGTGGGAGTCGGACTCAGCCATGAGACGGGTGTTGCTGCGCGTCTGACGCGGGCAGCGTACGCGCCGCCCGCGGGGTTTGTCGCGTGCGCCGAGTAGGCTTGGCGGTAGTCGCAGCGAGCCCACGGGAGCCGACATGCCGGACACCGAGCGGTTCTTGGACCTGGCGATCGACGTTGGACGGCTCATTGCGGCCGCCGCCGAGCCCGACGTCGCCGGGTCGCGCTGGCGCACGCGCACGTACTTCGGCGAGGACGCCTACGGCACCGACGTATTCGCCGGCTCCGCCGGACCGGTGATCCTGCTGGCGAGCCTCCACGCCGCGACGGGAGAGACCCGCTTCCGCGACGTGGCCGAGAGCGGGGCGCTGTGGATCGAGGCGCAGACGCGCCGCGCGCTCACGGCGCCGGACCGCGATCCGGGCCTGTATTTCGGCGTGGCGGGCGACGGCATGACCTTCCTGCACCTCTACGAATGCACCGGTCGCGAGCGCTGGCTGAACCTGGTCCGCACACGGATCAAGGCGCTTCGCGGCATCGACTATGGAGCGGAGGATCCGCTGGAGGGGGCGTCGGGCACGGGAACCTTCCTGTTGCGCGCGCACCAGGTGACGGGCGACGCCGGCGCGCTCGATCTGGCGGTCGCGGCGGGCGAGTACCTGCTGGAACGCCCGTGCGTCGACGACGGTGGTTGGCACTGGCCGTGGCGCCGGCGCTCGGGGACATTCGACGGCATCGGCTTCGCGCACGGGACTGCAGGCATTGCCTGTTTCCTGGCGGAGCTTTCGCGCTACGCCAATGACCCGCGTCTACCGGAATCCGTGGTGGGCGCGGCGCGCTGGATCGATGCGCAAGCGGAACCCGGTCCGGCGTGGCCACGCTGGCCGGGCGACGACCGGCCCGCCAGCGTGCAGTGGTGCCACGGAGCGCCGGGCATCGGGCTGTTTGCGGTGCGCGCCTACGCGGCGCTCGGGGACGACGAACTCAAGGACCTGGCGCTGCGCGCCGCCGAGGCGACCTACGCGGCCGGAGACGTCCGGGCGAATCCCAGCCAGTGCCACGGGCTCGCCGGGAACGCCGAGCTGTTCCTGGAGTTGTGGCGGGTGCTTGGTGGCGATTTGTGGCTCGAGCGAGCGGTGGAATTTGGCGACGCGGCCGCGGCCTACCGCGAGGAGGGTCCGGACGGCGCCCGGTGGCGCGGGGACGAGCCGGGCAACTACAGCCCCGACTTCATGATGGGATCGGCCGGCCTGGGGCACTTCTTCCTGCGGCTGGCCCGTCCGGACACGGTCGACATGCCCCTCATGGCCGCCCCGGTGCGGGACGACGACAAGTAACCCGCTGACCATGCGCTAGGCTGCGGCGCCGGGTACCGCGAGCCAGCCCCATGCGAATCACCGACGTCCAAACAATGCACTGCGGCGCGCCGGCCGCTCCCGAGGCGCGACTCAATCGGGTGTGGACCTTCGTGCGGATCGAAACCGACAGCGGCATCCACGGCATCGGCGAGTGCAGCCTGTTCAAGGTGAATCAGGCCGTGGCGGAGGTGGTGGAGCGGTTCGGCACGTTTCTTGTTGGGCAGGACCCCACCCGTGTGGAGCACCTGTGGCAGCAGATGTATCGCCATCCGTTCTTTCGCGGCGGGCCGATCCTCAACGCGGCGATCAGCGGCATCGACATGGCGCTGTGGGACATCGCCGGCAAGTCGGCCGGGCTGCCGGTGTACCGCATGCTCGGCGGTCCGGTGCGCGATCGGATTCGCGCGTACGCACGGGCCGACCTGGCGGGATCGGAAATCGACCAGGTGCTGGAAGCCCAGCGACAAGGCTTCACGGGGTTCAAGGTGGCGCCGCCGCACCTCGACGGCGGCTTCAACGAGTTCGCCACGGCCAAGGCCGCCGTGGATCTGGTGGCGGCCACACGAGCCGCGGCGGGTCCGGCTCTCGACCTGATGGTGGACTTCCACGGACGGCTGTCGCCGGCAGCGGCTGTCCGCTTTCTGGAGGGCGTGCGCGACCACGACCTGCTGTTCGCGGAGGAGCTGATCCCACCGGACAACGTGCCGGCCTACGCCCAGGTGACGGCCGCGGTGCCCGGAGTTCCCTGCGCCACCGGCGAGCGCCTGTACACGCGCTGGGGATTCCGGGAGCTGATCGAATCGCGCGCGGTGCACGTCGTCCAGCCGGACATCTGCTACGCGGGCGGCATCTCGGAGCTGCGCCGCATCGCCGCCCATGCGGAAACGCACTACATCTCCATGGCGCCGCACAACCCGAACGGCCCGGTGGCGACAGCGGCGAACATTCATCTGGGGGCGGCAACGCCGAACTTCCTGATCCTCGAACATGCGCGCAAGCCGCCCTACTTCGAGAACGTTTTGCAGGAACCGCTGGCCTTCGCCGACGGGCATTTCGCGTTGCCGGAGGCTCCGGGGCTTGGGGTTGAGCTGGATGAGGCCTTCATCGCGGCCAACCCGCCGCACGAGCTGGGCTTTGGGTCCGACTGGTACGCCGACGGCGCGGTGGCCGATATCTAGGGTTGGCTCGTGGGCTCGGTTCGGCCGTAGGCGGCCAGGCACCGGTCGGCGACGGCGCTCCAGGTGAAATCGCGCAGCACCCGCTCGCGGGCGCGCTCGCCGCAGGCCGCGGCATGGTCGGGATTTGACGTGAACGGCAGCAGCGCCGCTCGAAGCGCCGCCGAATCGCCGGGAGGCGCCACGGCGCCGTAGGACGATTCGACGACCTCGGGAAGCCCACCCGCCCGCGAGACAACCACGGACGTGCCGCAGGCCATGGCCTCCAGCGCGGCTAGCCCGAGCAGCTCGGGGAGATGCTGGTGGTGGCCGCGATAGTCCTCGAACACCGAGGGCATCACCGCCACGCAGGCGCGGCTGAGCGCCTGCGCGAGCTCGCGATCGTCCGCGTCTTCGTGGAACGTGACGGCGCGGCCGTCGGCTTCGCGCCGCAGGAACGCGGAGTAGTCGGGGTCGGCGGGCCGCCCGTACACGCCGAGATGCGCGTCGTCGGGCAGCGCGCGAATGGCGTGCTCGATTCCCTTGTGCGGTAGCAGGCGGCCCACGAACACCACTTCGCCGCGAGCCTTGGCCTCCGACGGCGCGAACACCTGTGGGTCGACCCCACCGTGGATGATCCTCGTGCGACGGCCCATATAGGGCAGCGTGTCCACCACGAACCGGCTCTGCGCCAGGTGGGCGTGGACCCAGCGCCCCAGGCGAGCGCGACGCAGCCACCCGACGCCGCCGCCGCCGTGATCCGTGATGAACACGCGCTTCCCGAGCGGGCGCGCCAGCAACGTCGCCAGCGCCGTCAGCCCGGTGCGCGCCTGGTGGCAGTGGACGACATCGGCCCACCAGAGGGCGGGAATGAAGCCCGGACCGATGGCGTCATACGGGCGGCCCCGCAGGTGGCGCCAGGTACGGGCCACTTCGATCGGGAACCCGGCGGCATCGGAGGTTGTGGGCGGCCCACCGAAGGCGACCAGCCGGGTCGGCACGCGTTCCCGCATGGCGCGCGCGAGCTCGAGGGGAAAGCGTTCGCCTCCACCGATGACCGAGATCTCTCCGAACCACGTCGGGGAGAGGTGGAGAACCCGCGGGCGGTCGTGGTCCGGCACGTCAGGGCGCCGCGACGCCATCGGGCGCTTGGGCCACGATCAGGTAGCCGCCGGGATCGTCAACCGGCCGACGGAAGGGGCGCCAGAGCATGGCGGTCCAGGCGGCAATCCATGCGCGGCGTGGGACGAGCCGGCGGCGGTGCAGCGCCCGAAAGATATCCAGGATGCGGCGCCGGCCCAGCCGATGCGTCATCAGCGCGTCCAGGCGCTGCCAGGCGTGTTGCGTGCGCGCGGGCAGGTGCCCGCCGGTACCGACGATGCCGAGGCCGCAGGCGCCCAGCAGCGCGGCCCACTCGTCGAGTGAGCGGTAGTGGAAGTGGCCCAGCCGGTCGTTCGTTGCTTGCAGTGCGGCCTCACCGCCCGGTCCATGGCGAATCCGCTCGGCGAAGGCCGGCGCCGGCACGGTGAACACCAGCCGCCCGCCCGGCGCGAGCGCGCGCGCCGCCTCGCGCACGGCGGCCCGGTCGTCCGGAATGTGCTCCAGCACGCTTTGGCTGAAGACCGTGGCATAGGCGCCCGCGGCCAGCGGCGCCCGCGTCGCGTCCGACCGAATCACGCCGCGGTAGACGCCCAGGGCGCGGGCGGCGCGTGCCTCGCTGGCAAGCAGTTCGAGGCCGTCACGCGGCCAGTGGTCGTGAAGCACCGCTCCGGCGACCGTGCCGCCGCCGCAGCCCAGATCGAGAACCGGCGCGCCGAACTCCACCTCGCGCAACATGGCGAACTCGGTGGCGCGCCAGAGCGCGATCGCCGGCTGATGCAGGTGCGCCTCGATCGCCAGCCGCAAGAGCTCACGGTCGGAGCGTCCCGCGAGGGCCGTGGGCGACGGCGACGGTGAGCCGGTGGACACGCTAGACGGCCGGTTCGCCATGCGACCGCGCGACGAGTTGGGCCATGCGCACGGTGTAGGTGTGGTCGCGCAGGACGCGCTGGCGGCCGGCCTCGGCGATCCGCGCCCGGGCCGCGTCGTCGCCCGCGTAGCGGTGCAGCAGGTCGACCAGGTCGTCGACGCCCTCGTAGACGCCAACTTCCCGATCGATCTCGAGCAGCTCGCCGAGCCGCGCCTTGGCATCGCAGAGCTGGAAGGCGCCCGCGGCCGGAATCTCGAACGTGCGCATATTCACGCCCTCGCGCATTTGGGCATGGTGCGCGTTGAGCGCGATCTTGGCGCGGCGATAGGTTCGCGCCACCGCCGCGGCGGGCAGCAGCGTCAGCCCTTCGTGCCGTTCCCGCGCCGGCGAGTCGGCGTCGAGCTTCTCCCATCCCCGGCCCCAAACCGCCACGCGAAGGCCGCTGCGGGCGGCGGCCTCGACCAGATCCACCCGCAGGCGCGTGGACGGCAAATGTCCCATGTTGTGCCGCGCGTCGCCGACGAATACCACATCCCACTCTGGCGGAGCTTGCGGTTCGTCGGGCGCGGGTCCCCAGGTGTCGGGATCGGCGGCATGGGTCATGAACTCGGCCCCCACCCCATGCCGAGCGAGGTCGGCGGCATAGGACGGCTCGGCGAGGAAGAAGCGGTCGTACAAGTGGGCTGCGGCCATGATGTGGGGAAACCACGAGGGATCGTCCCCACACCACTGCACGACGGGTCCCGACGTGAGATCCCGCAGGCGCTCGACGGTTTCCGGCAGCAGCACCTCGCCCTTGAGGACGACGGTGAGATCGGGGCGGTGGCGCCGGCCGGCATCGAGGACGCGAAGATTGTCTCGGCGCATGGCCTCGAGCACCCGTCCGATGTGAAACCGATGCGGCCCGGCGAGCCGGCGCCGCACGCGTCCCCAGAGGCCCACCGGACGCGCCAGGTCGCGACCGTAGAGCAGCGAGGCCACCTCGTGGCCTCCCGCCGCCAGCCCCGCGCTGCAATAGTCGGTCCAGAGGCCCGTGTCCCATTCAGGCCCGATCAGGAGGACGCGCATGCTTGCTCCAGCGACTGCCACGCACGCCGCGCCGTGCGGGTCCAGGTGAACTCCGCCGCCCGCGCCAGGCCGCGCGTCCGAAGGTCCTCGCGCAGCCGGTCGTCGCTCGTAACTTGCAGCAGCGCCTCGGCAATTGCCTCGGGATTGTGCGGGTCGACGGTGATCCCCGCATCGTCGGCGGCGTTGGCCAGCCCGCCCTGGTCCGTCGCAACCACCGGCACGCCCGAGGCCATGGCCTCCAGCACCGGCATGCCGAAGCCCTCATCGATGGCCACGGAGACAAACGCCGAGGCCCCGGTCAGCAACGCCGGCAGGTCGCGGGCGTCGACGGCGCCCGTGATCTGGATCCCCTGGCCGCTCATGCGTTCGAGGTCCGCGGCGACATCCGCGTAGCGCCAGCCGGGGACGCCCGCCAGCACGAGCGTGGGGGCCAGGCCGCGCCGCCGCGCCTCAACATACGCCCGGGCCAGCGTGCCGAGGTTCTTGCGCGGCTGCAGCGTGCCCAGGAACAGCACGTACGGCGCCTGGATGCCCAGGCGGTTCAGTGTCTCGGTGACGGATCGCGGATCGGCGTCTGCCCGAAAGCGATCGCCGTCAACGCCATGGGGCGCCACGTCCACCCGGTCGGCCGGATAGCCGTAGATCCGCACGACCTCGTCCCGCACCCACTCGGAGACGGCGAGCAGGCGGTCGGCGCGATGAATGCTGCTTGCCGTCCACCGGTCGAGGTAGTCGCGTGTCGGCGCGTCGTAGAACGCCTCGGCCCCGGGCCGCATGAACGCCACGTCGTGAACCATCGCGACATGGGGTGGTCCACTGACGAAGGGCGGAGGCTCGTGGGCGCTCTGGAGGTACACGTCGGCGGCGCGCCAGGCGCGGGCGAGCGGCACTCGGGCACGGTACCAGGGGTCGCCGCCGAGCGCCTGGGTCAGGAGCCGATTGCCGAACCTGAAGGGACGCAGCACGCGAATCCTGGCGTTCGCTCCCTCGAAGCCGGGATAGCGTGACGGGGCATCCATGAGCAGGTCGAGCCGGTGAGGATCCGCGGTTTCCACGAGGGCGCGCGCGAGGCTGCGCATGCTCTCGCCGTGCCCATCGGTGACCATCAGGTTGGCGTTGCGGAGGTTCACGGCGGCGCGCATCAGGGGCCTTTGCCTGGGTCGGGCTCACGACGTCGGAAGAGCAGGCCCGCCTCGTGCCGGATGGTCTCACGATCCATCAGGTAGATGAGACCCGCGTAGAGCAGCACGACCACAATGCCGCCCTGGATCAGCAGCACCCAATCGGTCAGCAGCGGCAGCATGACCAGGCGTCCAAAGGCGCCCGCCAGCACCGCCGCGGCCAGCGGTCGCACGAGGTGCCGCAGCAGGCGGAAATCGAAGATGTCCCGCGCCAGCGGCAGCAGCACGAGCGCCGCGGCGAGCTGGGTGGCCGCGAGGGCGATCGGGATGGCGAGCAGATCCAGTCCGGCCGCGCTGAGGCCAATGGCCAGCGCCCAGGCCGCCACCGCCCAGACGATCGCGATCACCAGAACGACGCGCGTCCGGCCCAGAGCGGCGAGGATCGGCGTGAGCAAGCCGTTGATTGGCACCAGGACGGCGCTGGCGGCCAGCGCATAGAGCGCCGGGATTGCCGGCAGCCACTGCTCGCCGTAGATGTAGGTCGCGATCTCCGGCGCAAAGGCGATCACCGCCGCAAACGCCGGCAGCGTCACGATGGCGTTCCATTTGAGCGTGAGCTCGGCGCCGCGCCGCACCCGTGCAATGTCGTCCTGCATTCGGGCAAATGTGGGCAGGGTGACCCTGGACACCAGCTGCGTCAGCGTGAGCGGTTGCGACGCGATCTTGTCCGCCCAGCTCAATAGGCCGGTGCCATCGACGCCGACCGTGCGCGGCGATAGGAGCGGAATCAGCGAGTCTTTGGCCATCAGGGCTAGGCGAGCGCCTTGAAACTGCGCCCCGAATCGAAGGTACTGCCGCAGGCCCGCGGGCCGCCAGGTTGGAATCGGCGCCCACGGCCGCGCGACAAGCACCGCCAACGTCGAGACGATGCTCGCCCCGACGTGGGCGATGATCAGGCTCCAGGCCTCGAACGCGCCGATGGCGAACCCAATGCCGGCGCTGAAGTACCACAGCGTGCCGGCGATGTCCGCGGCCGCCAGGCGCCCAAATCGCAGGTGACGCTCCAGCAGCGCCGCCGGCACGAGCCGAAACGCCGAGAGCCAGATGGAGATGCCGAAGATGCGGATCATCCACGGATCGGCGTCCACGCCGATCCATTCCGTGAGCATTGGCGGCCCGGCGAAGACGACGATGGCCGTGGCCAGCGTCACCAGCCCAAGGTGCAAGGTGAACACCGCGCGCAAGTCGGACTGGCCCGGATCATCCTTGCGCTGGATCACGCTCGGATGCAGCCCGACATCCGTGAACTGCTTGATGATGCCGGCGAGGAAGGCAATCGGCACGACGACGCCGAAGTCGGCCGTCGTGAGCAGGCGATACAGCGCGATGTCGCCCGCGAACGACACGAGCTTCATGCCGCCCTCACGCACGCCCAGCGCGACCACCCCGCGCACGGCTCTCTCGCCCAGCGTCTCGGGCGACTCGTGGTCGGCGGCGCGATCCGATGCTTCAGCCGTCATGTCACGACCCTTGTCGGACGGTCCGGCCGAGCGTCTGCTCGTAGACGTCGATGAGTTGGGCCGTCGATCGCTCCCAGGTCATGGTCGCCGCGCGGGCTCTGCCGCCCTCCCCGAGGCGCCGGCACTCGTCCGAGGAGGTCAAAACCCGCAGGATTGCCGCCTTGAGGCCCTCCGCATCGCCCGGCGGCACCAGCAGCCCGGTCTCGCCGTGCGCCACGATCTCCTCCGCCGGGGAGTCCAGCGAGCTGATCACGGGCGCGCCGCAAGCGCCGGCCTCGAGCAGCACCAGGCCGAATCCCTCGAAGTCGCGTCCAACCGAGCGGTAGGGCATGACGACTGCGGACGCACGGGCATACCAGCGCACCAGCTCGCCGTGGCTCACCGCTCCGGTGAGGGTCACGTCGTCCGTTAGGCCTAAGCCGTGGATGCGTTCACGGAGCCGGGCAACGAACGATGAGCGCGCCGCGTACGGCCCCACGATGACGAAGCGCGCCTGCGGCAGGCGCGCGTGCACCGCGGCGAAGGCCTCCAACGCCACGTCAAACCCTTTGCGCGGCTTGGGCTCACCGACCGCGAGCACCAGCCCAGGCTCGCGCGCCGGCGGCGGATCGGGGACGGCAAACTCATCCGCCCGCACGGCCAGCGGAACCACGGTGGTGTGCGTGAATCCCGTGTCCCGCCGCACTCGCTGCTCGGTATAGCGGCTGATGGCAATCAGTCGCCGCGCGCGACGCATGGCCAGACGCAGCATGCGCGACTCCAGCCAGTCACGGCTGGACGGCACCGAGTAGGTGCCGACGAGCGACACGAATAGGGGGCGACGGCCGGCGGCGAGGGCAACGGCCGGCGCATAGGGCTCGACCATGCAGTGGACGGCGTCCACACCCCGCAGCGCGCGCCGCATGGGCCGGATGGTCCGTGCGAGCAAGCGGGCGAAGTGGGGCGTGCCGTGGCGAAACGAGGGGATCGGCGCGTGGTCGGGATGGGCGCGCAGGTCGGCGGGCATCGTGCCGCCGGGCGTGACCAATCGCACGTCAACGCCCGCGGCAATCAGCCCGCGCGCCAGCTCGCCGGCGTAGCGACCCCACCCGTTGCTGGGGTCCAGCTCGTCGGCCACGATGGCCAGCTTCACCGCCGCTGCCTCCAAAGGCTCAACGCCAGCAGCGGCGCCAGCAGGCCCGTGGCGACCAGCGACGCGATCACGCCCGCCGCGAACCCGGGCGGCTCGAACCGCATGCTGATCTCGTGCGCGCCCGCCGGCAGCGCGATCCCGCGCGACACCAGGTTGACGGTCAAGATCTCCGCCGGTCGACCGTTCACCTCCGCGCTCCAGCCGGGATTGGGCGCGTGGTTGAGCACCAGCAGGCCCGGCGCGGCCAGATCGACGCTGAGATCCACGCGCTCCGGGCCGCGGGCGATGGAGCCGATGACGTCGGGACGGCTGGTGACCTGCCCAGGCTCGATGCCGGGGTCGCGCGACACAATCGCCACTTCGGGTCGCTCCGCAAGCTGTTCAAGTAGGGACGAGGCGTCGTCGACGACCGACCATCGTCGCGCGATCCAGACCTCGGGGCGCCAGTTGTGAATCTCATAGACGTACAGCGGCTGCTCCACCCCGGCCCACTCGGGCAGCGGGATCGCGCCCGCATGCACTTCACGCAGTCCCTCAATCGGCAGCGGCGCCCCCGACGTGATGTACCGGACGTTCGCCGCGGCGAGAGCGCCCAGACGGGACTCCAGGATGTCCAGGCGGGCGGCGGCGTCGAGCGAGGCGTCGCTGGCGAAGCCGGGCACGATGGCGCGTTCACTGCCAACAAACGCCAGAAACTGCGCCGTGCTGCGCGGCATCAGGTTTTCGTAGCCGTCAATCGTCCTCGGCCCGCCGTCCAGCGCCAGGTTGGGGGCGCGAGTGGCGGTGAGAAACACCCACTCGAGCAGGTCGCGCTGATCGCGTGACAGGCGATCGCCGGTCGCCGTCGACAGCTCGAACTTCTGGGCCAGCGGGCGATAGGAGATAAACCGGCCGTCGCGCTCGTCGGCGGCAACGGCCAGCAGCGGCGAGGGGCGGTCGTACCACTCGGCCGGCACCGTGGGAATGACGTGCCCGGGCGCCAACAGCAGATCGACCGCGAGCACGGCGCCAACGCCCATTTGCGCGTGCACGCCCCGCAGCGCGCCGCGCCGATACGCCCAGATCAGCAACGCGCCGAGAACCGCCGTGACCAGCAGCAATCGAGGCGTGGGTCCCGCAAGGCTGAAGGCCGACTCGAGCCGCGCGTAGAGCTGGTCGAACGTGCGGTAGTAGCGTTCGGCGGTGAGAAACCGATCCTCGGACCCCACGATCACACGGTCGACGTAGTCGTAGCCGTAGGGCACGATCAAGAAGGCGAAGCCGGTGAGCGTGATCGTGGCGGCCAGGGTGCCTCCCGCGATGAGGCCCGCCAGCCACGTCCAGGCGCGTACGAGCCAGCCAACCGCCCGCGCGGCAGCCAGGTCGGGCCGAGGCAGCAACTCGAATCCGTAAGCTGCGAGAAAGGCTAGGCCGAACGTCGCCACGATCCCGAACCGCGCGGGCTGGCGAAAGAATCCGAACAATGGCAGCTTGTGCAGCAGCGGGAAGCCCAGGCTGTAGGCGCCCATGGCGAGCACCCAGGCGAGGACCACGAGCACGACAAGAAAACGCACGACGCGGTGCCGCCGCGCGACCACCAGCGCGAGCAGGGCGAGCACGGGCGTGAGAATCCCCAGATAGAGCAGCTCTTCGGCATTGAGCGTCTCGTCGAGCACTTGCGGAATCTCGAACGATGGATAGAGGTAGCCGAGCACCAGACTCCAGGGCGGGATCGATCCCTGCGTGGCCGTGGCGTAGTCGAGGCCGCCCGTGCGGCCGGAGAGGTCCGTGGCTTGAATGGTCGGCAAGAAGCGAACGGCGCCCAGGGCAAGTCCCACGACGACGCCCGTGAGCAACCAGGCCCCGAGGGCACGGGCGGGCGCCCGCCCGGCCTCGCGCCACGTCCAGGTCAAACGGAACAGGGCGTACACCAGCCACGCCGACACGAACAGCAGGGCGATTTGCGGATGCCCGGCCAGACCTGTGATGCCGGTGATGACCGCGAGGACGACGGCCCAGTGGCGGCGACCCTGCGCAATGCGTTCGATGGCCAGCAGACCGGCGGGCAGGACGAAGTAAATGTCGGCGTAGTTCAGAAAGCGGGACGTGGCGAACACAAACGGGCTGTAGGCGTAGAGGAATGCGGCAAGAAACGCTCCGCGCCGCGAAAGGCCCCACACGCGACCGAGGCCGTAGGCGGAGGCCGCCGCCAGAATTAGCCCGAGGGACGTCTCGACGAAATACGCCCGCAGCGGGTCGAACACGCGCAGCAGGCCCCAGGTCAACGGGTAGAACCAGCCAAACTCGGAAAACGCCACGGGGAATCCGCCGAGCATGCCGTCCGTCCAGAGCGGAATGCGTCCCTCGGCGAGGCCCGCCGCCAACAGGCGATAGCGCGGCTGATAGCTGAGGAGCACGTCGAAGTCGAGCCAGGGCTCGCCCGCGAGCAGGACTCCGCGATTGAGGATCAATAGCGGAGCGAGCAGGCCGATAGCCACCAGCAGCCGGTGCCATCCGGCGCCGGCGTGCTCCACGCGCTCGGCCGCTCGCCCCAGCCGAGCGGCGGCGCGCGTCAGGCCGGCTGCGGCAGGTCGAGGAATTCCACGACGCTGGCCGCGCGTCGATTCCACGTGCAGTCCGCTACCTCATTCCGGGCCGTGCGCGCCAGGCGTGCGGCGAGCTCATGGTCGCTCAACAAGCGCTCGATGGCGGCGGCGAGCGCCGCATTATCGTCGGGAGGCACGAGCAGCGCGTTGTGCTCATGGCGCAGCACCTCGCGCAGCGACGGCAGATCGCTGGCCACGATGGGAACGCCGGCCGCCATGTACTCGAACATCTTCAGCGGCGAGGTGTGCTCGCGCGCGATGATCGTAGCGCCGCTGAAGGGGATCACCGCCACGTCGGCCGCGGCCAGGTAGCGCCGCGCCTCGGCCGGTGGGCGATGGCCGGTGGTCCGTACGTTGCGCCTGGCGCCGGCAAGCTGGCGAATTCGGTCGAGGTCCGGCGGCACGCCCCCCACGACGGCGACCTGCACGAACTCGGGCAGCTTTGCCGCGGCGGCAATGAGCGTGTCGACGCCCTTCCAGGCGTAGAGATGGCCCACGTAACAGACCAGCGGCGTGTCCGGTGCGAGATCGAGCGCCTGGCGCGCCGTGGTCCGCGGCTCAAGGTCGAATGCGGCGGCGGGGGCGGCGTCATGCGCCACGAGCACGCGCTCGGGCGGCAGGCCGCGTTCCAGGTACCACCGGCGCAGCGCGGACGAAATGACCACGATGCGGTCCACCCGGCGCGCGGCCCACAGGTGCAAGCGCTGCGACGGCGTCGACCGCGGCAGCGTGTGGCACTCGAAGCAAGTGCGGACGCCGGCACGCCGGCGCAGCGTCGTCAGCGTCAGCGGAAACAGGTCGCGGCTGTAGACCACGTCGCCGCGGAGTCGCCGCATGAGCACCAGCGCGGTGAGCGTGAACGTCGCGAGCTGGATCAGGTGAGCCAGCAGCGGGATGGGTCCGCGACTGAGCGCCGGCCAATCGACCGTGACGCGTTTGATCAGATCAACGCATGGCAGGCCGATGAGCGCGAATGCGGGCGCGACGCCGAAGTAGGCGAAGGGGTCGTTGACGCGCAGCATGGCGTCGGTGTTGGCGCGGCGGGCATGAAGCAACAGCACCTCCAGACCCTGCGCCGCGAACGCTTCGGCCATGTGCATGATCTGCAGCGGGTGGGCCTTTTCGCTGGGAATGCGCGCATTGGCGAGGAAGATCAGACGCACGGTGATCGGCCTCAGATCTCGTAGCGGATCGACGCCGTGACGCCGGCGCCAAGCGGTCCAAATCGCACCTGGTTGTCCTCGACCCGCCAGCTGGTCGGGGCCTCGACCTCAAACCATTCAATGGCCTCTGGGTAGCGGTAGGCAAGTCCCGTGGTCGGCTGCGAGATGCTCACGGCGTCGGCGACCAGCAAGCGGTCGCCGTTCCAGCGATAGCGGCGCTCGGTGCGCAGGGCCGGATGCGGCTGGCCGTCCGCGCGCGCCAGGCATGAATCGATCAGCACGCCGTCGTCTTGGAGCGTGACCTCACCGTCGAGCGCATGGATCGAGGCGAATTGGCCGTCGGCCGCTCTCGCCGGCGGACCGAGGAAGCGATAGAGCATCCGCAGGGCATGCCAACGGCGGCCGCCGCGCCAGTGCATCCGCGCGAGGCGCAGGCGAAACCACGCGTCATCGTCCAGGGGTGCTGGCCTCGCCTTGCTTGCGGAGGATAGGAACCATGCGCCCTCGGGCATCCAGGGCTCCCAGACCGGCGCGAGGGCATTGGCCCAGCCGCGCTCCGCGTCGCCGACGTAAACCAGGCTGCCGCCGCCAATCCGAGCCCCCACGAGGCCGTTCGCCCGCTCCTTGCGAACGCGCAGGATGGCGCAGGCGCGGCGGGTCTGGAGGCGCACCACGCCCGCGTCGGCGCGATGGATCGGCGGCGCCGGCGTGGGCGGCGGGGGATTCGTCGGCAGGTCGTCAAGCTCCGCGGCCCCGTGCGCGCGCGCAAGCCAGGCGAGGTCGGCGGTATGCGCGACGCGGCAAATGGCCGTGGCGCCGGTTGGGCAGGCATCGACCAGCCCGTCGGGACCTACGGCCTGGGCCGAGCGCGCCGCGACGATTCCCACCAGCCGGAGCGCCGCCGGACGCCCGTCCGTCGCGAGGGCGTAGGCGTCGTAGGGCGCCGAGCCGGCCTCGGCATCCGCGTCCCAGCACCAGCGCTGCCCGTCGAGAGCCAGCGGCTTCACGCCGTCGGGCCGCAAGAGGTCAATCAGAAAGTCCACTCCCCGTCGCAGCGCATCGGCGTGTGACTCCCGGTCGCCGATGTGTGTCAGGGCGCGGCGAGCGAAAGCGAGGATCCGGCCGTGGTCGGTGATCGCGGTGTCGCTGACGGCGGGAAACGACCCGTCGGGGCGCATCTCGCCAAGGGCGCCGGTCACCGTCGCTCGCACGGTGTCGATCCAGCCGTGCTCCTCAAGCGCCGCGGCGGCGCTGGCCAGGCCCAGCGCACCGCAAAGTCGCTCGCTGATGACCGGCGCGCCGGGCACGTTGGGCGCCAGGTATGTCTCGGCGCAGAGACGGACGGCCTCCTCGATGCGTGCGCGATCGATGTCGGGCAGCCGGTCGCCGGCCACCTCGAGCAGCGTCGCCAGCGCGTCCACGCATTCGCCGCAATCGACGAGTTGCGACGTGACATGGTGCGGCTGCTGCCGGGTGGGAAAGAACACCCAGGCCCCGCCCGCCGCGTCATCCTGACCCAGCCGACCGGTGACGGCGCGAGCCGCGCGCACCGCGCGCTCGATGTAGCGGTCGTCGGCGTCCTGCGAGGCCAGGGCGCAATGCAGCACGATGGCGCGCGCGGTTGTGCCGGTGTGGTCCACGCCGTGCTCGGGGCAGCGGGCGTAGCCGTCGCGGCCCAGGAGCCGTTCGAAGGCGTCCGAGGCCCGCTCCAGGGCCCAGCGGGCCCGAGCCGTGAGTCGCGCCGGCTCGCTAGTCACCCTCGCCCACCTTCGCCGCGGGCGCGGTGCGCGGGAACGGCGGCTCCCGGCCCGCGCGCAGCGCCGCGAAGACCTGAACCAGCCGACTGGCCAGGCTGCTCGCGGCGTGATTCTCGAGGACCGACCGTCGGAGCTGCTCGATCATGGCCGCGCGCAAACCTGGATGAAGCGCCAGCGCCCGTCCTAGGCCATTCACCAGAGCCTCTGCCGACGACTCGAGCAGAAAGTCGCCGGCGAACGCGTCAAGCACCGAGCGATAGGCGACGTTGTTGGTGATGAGCAGCGTGCCCGCCGCCAGGGCTTCCAATCCGGTTTTGTCGAGGGAAGTTCCACTGCGCCAGGCGACGAACGCATCGAGGCCGGCGTAAAACTCCGGCATGTCCGTGCTGGGCAGCCCGCCCAGAAAGGTGACGTGCTCCGTGAGCTCCGCCTGACGCACGCGCTCGTGAATCTCGGCAAGGTAGGCGTGATCCGAGGGATAGAAGGGCTCGCCGGCGACGCGCAGCTCGACGGGCACGCCGTCGTCGCGAAGTTGGGCGACGGCCTCGATCACCGTGGTCAGCCCCTTGAGCGGCGTAATCCGCCCGGCGACGCCGATGACGGGCCGCGCCGGCGGCTCCGGCCGGATGGGCACGGCCGCGAGCCGTGCCGTGTCGATGCCCTGGCCCACGATGAATGCACCCGGCGACGGTAGCGGGTAGCTCTCCGGGGCTGACGTGATGGTCGCGCTGGACAGTCTCACGCCGGCGCGCAGCGTTCGCGTGAGGCCGTGGCTGGCGTACCAGAGCACCAGGGGAGTCCGCCGAGCGATGCACCAGGGGGCGGCGGCGACGGCATAGGCCGGGACCATGTGCGCCAGCACGCCGTCCACGCGACCGGCGCCGATCAACTGAAGGCACCGGGCAAGCAGCAACGGCCAGCGGGACGCGCGCCCGCGCCCGCGCTCCTTGCCCAGCCCGTGCACGGTGACGTTGGAAGGCAAATCCACGGGGCCCGTGGAGGCGGCAATAACGTGCACCTGGTCCACGAGCTTCGCGAGCTCGCCCGCCCACAGATGGGCGAAGCCAAGAATGGAGCTGTCCGTTGACAGCTCCTGCGTGATCATCAGCAGCCGCAGGCCGCGCCCGGTCTCGCTCACGGCAGCGACTCCGCCGCCAGGTCGCGATAGGCCCGGGCGTAGGCGCTGAGGATCCGCTCTCGGGTAAAGAGCTCGGTTGCCTGTCGCGCCGCCGCACCGGCGCCGGCCAGGGCTTCGGGTGCTCCGAGCATTCGCGTGACCAGATCGGCGCCGGCCTTCGCATCCCACGGCAAGAGCCAGCCGTTCACGCCGTGATCGATGATCTCGGGCATCAGGCCCACGGGCGTGCTGAACACCGGCGTGCCGCAGGCCATGGCCTCCAGGCACACCCGAGGTCCGCCCTCGCTGCGCGAGGCGCATGCCAGGGCGTCCATCTGCCGGTAGAGCGCTGCCAGGTCGTCCGGACCATCAACCCACGCGATGCGGTCGACCCGACCCTCAACTCCCGTCGCGGCAAGGCGGCGTTGCAAGGTGTTGGCTTCGGGACCGTCGCCCACGACCAGGAATCGCGATTGAGGGGCGTCAGCCGCCACGGCTGCGAAGATTCTGACCAGATAGTCCAGGCCCTTGTTGGCGACCAGGCGCCCCACGAAGCCCAGCGCGTACGGCCGTGAATCGTCGCCTGGATTAAACACCTCGCGATCGACGTGCGCCGATGGCAGCACCAGGATCTTCTCCGACGGCACGCCCCACTGTCGCAGCAACTCGGGCACCTGTTGGTGGTTGACCACGCGGATGGCGCGGGCGCGCCCGGCCGCGAATCCGACGTAGGCCCGGTATCCGAGCTTGGCCGCCGACTCCCACCACTGTGCGCGCCGCGGGTGCGCCGGGACGTGGTGGATTTCGCTGACGTACGGCACGCCAATCCGCCGGCTGAGACGCGCGGCGGCGATGCCGTTCGAAAAGATGCCGTAGTCGTGGCTCACGATGAGGTGGTAGCGCCGCTCGGCGGCCAGGGCGCGCCCCCGGCGGATCAGCCAGCGCGCGTGCCACAGCCGCCCGCCCGGCGATGGATGGACGTGCACGCCATCGTGGATCGTGCACGCTTGGGCGTTCGGAACGTTGGGCGTCAGCACGTCGATGCGGTCGAACTCCCGCGACAGTCCTTCGAGCGTGTAATAGAACGGGCCTCGCCGCCCCGCCGCTACGTCGCGATCGCCGCTGAGCATCAGCAGGCTGGGTTTCATGCGACGGCGCGGGCGGCTCCCGGCCGGCGGTCGATCGCGTCGCGCAGCACCTCGAGCGTTTGGTCCACCAGCCGGTCCCAGCGAAAGTGCTCCAGGCCGGTCTGCGCGGCCCCGGCCAACCGCGCGCCGTAGGCCGGGTCGGCGAGCAGGTCGTTCACGGCTTGCACAAAGGCATCCTCATCGCCGAACGGCACCAGCACCGCGGAGTGCTCGTGGCGCAGAATCTCACGGTTGCCCCCAATGTCGGTCGTCACGATCGGCGTCCCCACGTGGCGAGCCTCCACCAGCGTGTGCGAGAGGCCCTCGTACTGCGTGTTGAGGACGCATATCTGGGACGCCCGCAGGTAGGTCGCCACCCGGTCGTGGGGCACGTCGCCGGTGAAGACCACCCGATCAACCACCCCAACATCCCGCGCCAGCCGCTCCAGCCGGGACTGTTCCGGTCCGCCGCCGACGATGAGCAGGGCGGCGCCGTGGTCGAACCGCGGCACCATGCGAATCAGCGCGTCGACGTGCTTCCAGGCGTAGAGCCGCGAAACGTTGCAGATCACGGGGGCGTCCAAGCCGAGGGCCTGGCGCACGGGCTCAGGCTCCTCGTTGGGACGCGGCGTGCTGGTGAGCGCGTTCTGGATGACCTGGGTCTTGCGCGCGTCCACGCCCCACCCCGCGACCAGGGAACCCACGTAGCCGCTGGGCACGACGACGACGCTGGCGAGGCGGCAGTAGAACCGTTGGATGGCTCGGAACACGCGAGTCTTTCGGCCGTGCGCGGCGGTCTGAAACGGCTCGATGCCCAGCGTTGTCAGCCCCCGGCGGATCGCCGACTCCCACGCCCAGTCGCCGACCACTTTGAGCACGCGCGGGCGGCCGGCCAGCAGCGCCCCCAGGCTGGCGGGAAGCTCAATGCCGTTGATGTACACCACGTCGGACTGCAAGGCCGCGCGCCAGGTGTGCCACATGACCCGCAGGTAGCGGATCGGCACCGGCATGCTCCACGAGACCCGCACCAGGGGATAGGGAACCTGGACCGCGCCCTCCGGATCGTCGGTGCCGGCGACCACGCGCACCGCATGGCCGCGTTCATGCAGCGACTCGGCCAGGTGATACACGTGCGTGGCGGGGCCGCCGACGGCGGGCGGAAAAATGTTCGACACAAGCGTTAGACGCATGCTCGCGACGCTAGCACCGACCGTTCGGCGTCACAACCGGGCGAGCCCATCGTCTCCCGCCCTCGCGAAAGGCTATCCGGCGTGGCCGTTCGCGCGACCGTTCTGCAGCACCGGCAGCGGTTCCGTGGTGGCGACCGACCGGGCGCCGGCGAACGCCTTCCAGAGCGGGGTGTCTTCCTGCCACTTGGCGTCGCAGCCGGCGCACAGCGGATAGTCCTCCAGCCGGCCCTGGGTATGCGCCTGGCGGATGGCCCGATAGGCGTCGCTGTTCCAGACCTCCTGGATCGACTGCGTGCGGAGGTCACCCATGATCTGATCTTCGGCGAAGTCGGCGCAGCACGACGGCACGCGCCCGTCCCAGTAGACCGCCATGGACTTCCACAGCCAGTTGCAGGGGTAGTAGACGGGACCGTGAGGGCGCGCCGTGTAGAAATCGGAGTCGGTCAGCGTGCCCGCCCATCCGTGAGCCCAGAAGGTATCCCACTCGTCGACCGGCAAATCGGCGAACCGGTCCGTGAAATGGGCCGGGATCACCGGGCGCGCGCCGACGCCCAGCGACTTCTCCCAGAGCTGGATCACTTGCATGACGACATAGGGCTTCGGGCCGGCGAGTCGCTTGCGCGCCTCGAGAAACCGCAGGACGCGCTCCAGCACGCGATCGAAGGTGGCGCCCTTGCGCATCTGCTCGTAGATTTCGGGATCGCCGGAATCGAAGCTGATGGTCACCTTGGAGGGTCGGGATTCCAGCAGATCGGCGATGGCGTCGTCGCGCCACAGCGTGGCGTTGGTGTTGATGTGGGCCGCGATCCCGGCGCGCTCGCAAGTCTCGATCATCTCGTAGATGCCCTTGTGCATCAGGGATTCGCCGCGGAAGAACAGATTGATCTCGCGGGTGAAGTGCCGGGCCTCGTCGATGATCTTGTTGAACAGGTCCATCTCCATGAACCCGTTGGTCGCGTTGGCCCCGACGCTCTGCGGGCACATGGGACAGCGCAGATTGCAGAAGCTGGTGGGCTCCACGTGCATCTTCAGCGGGCCATACGGCAACTCGTTGGTGCCGCGCATCCAGTGGTAGGCGAAGCGCGCCAGGCCCGGATGCGCCACCGCCTTATGGCGGCGGAACTTGAGGACGAGGTCCTTGGCCTGCGTAACCGAGTTCACGAGCAGACGGGGGTTGAATCGGACGGCGGAATCGCTTCGTCCCAGAGCATGTTGGGAATGCCGTCCTCGACCTTGTAGGCGTAGCCGCACACGGTGCACACGAGTGTCTTGCCGACGATGCGCAGCACCCCGTCGTCGCGCGGGTGCGCGTCGTTCACGCAGCGCAGGATGGCGAGGAAGTCCGCGGGGATAAGGTCGGTGTTTGAGGAGTCGGACATCACGTAGCCTCGATTCGACGCTAGAGCATGAAGTGAAGTGTGTCAAAGGCGAGTAGGACGGCTGCATAGACGCCAACAATGCCGAGCCGCCAGCGCACGGCATGGGGCCCGTGCGGCCAGAGCAGGTGGGTCGCCGCGGCGAGCGCGCCGACGGAGATCACTTGCAGCGCCACAAGAATCAGGGCGGCCAGCGCCAAGACCACCGGATAGGCCAGGTAGTACTCGATCAGCGTGGTCGACCAGAAGTCGAGGCCCAACCCGTTCTCGGGACGCGGCGGACGCACGTCGATCCCGAAGCGGGACCAGGGCGAGCGCGCCAGGGCGTCCTCGAGCAGATCGGTCCGATCCGGCGCCAACAGGTTGGTCGCGTCGGCGCGCAGGAGCCAGGCATGCGCCAGGAGCGGGGAAAACTGGTGGGCGTAGAACACGGCCACGAAATCGCCCTCCGGCTGCTTGGCCGACCAGGGCTGATAGGCCGCCCCGCCGTACACCGCGCCGTTCTCCGGAAGTTCCCCGACCACCTGCTGTTGATAGAGGTCGAGGTAGGAGCCAAAGTCCTTGCTCACGCCCATCACCTGCACGCCCAGGCTGGCCAGGAGCACGACGGCAAAGGCCGCCCGCGGCAGCGCGCGGCGTCCCTTGTGGGCCAGCCACTCGATCAGCGGCGCGGCCATGATGACGAGGAAGGGCACGACCGGCACGAGATAGCGCGGACCCCAGGCGTTGCCGCCGTACCACACCTCCTTCTTGCTGTAGAGCAGCAGGTAGCCGATGGGGATGGCGACGAAAATGAACGCGCGCCATCCGTGGCGCCGGATGAACCAGGGAATCGCGGGAATCGCCACGAGGAGCACGGGGTTGTACCAGAGCAGGCCCTTGCCCCAGCTTGAAATCAGCCCGTGCACTCCGAGCTCGATCGGAAGGCCCAGCCACCCGCGGCTGATGCCGCCCCACAGCTCGTGGACGTACAGCAGCCGCACGTCGAACAGGAAGGCGGCCGCCACCAGCCCCACGGGCACGACGGCGATGATGGGCGCGGAGAACGCCAGCGCCGGCATGAAGCCCTGGCGCCCGGCCTGACGCCAGGTGCGTCCGCGTTTGTGGTTCAAGAAAATCGCCGCCACGAGCAACGGCATGACGATGACCGAGACGTACTTGGTGACGGCCGCGGCGAGCGCCACTGTCCCGGCCAGCAGCAGATATCGCCGCAGATGCGTCTGGTGGTAGATCAGGAGCAGCCAGACGCACGTGAGCACGAGCGCGGTCACCAATGGTTCGGCGAAGTCGACGACCGCGTAGGGCCAGGCCATCGTGGCGAGCGCATAGATGAGGCCGATGGCCAGGGCGATGTCCACGCCGTAGTCCAGGCGCCGCACGATGCGAAACACGACCACGGCGCCGAAGGCGGTAATCAGCGCGTTAACGAGCGGCACCCAGATGCGCCGGAAGAAGTCGACCGTCTGCCGCTCGGACCACAGCCGGCCAATGCCCGGCCCGTCAACCCAGGCGCCGTCAACGAGCCGCGCGGCCACGCCATCGACGTAGAGATTGCCGTCGGGCTGGCGGTACTCCAGCCGAGCCGATTCAAGGTCGACGGCCTCGGGAAAGTCCCAGGTCGCCAGGTAGTAATACGCCCGCGCGTTGCCGATCTGGCGCCCGGCGGGCGGGGGACGTTCATGCTGAATCCGGGCGCGGACGTCGCCGCGGTCGTAGGCCCATTCCGCGGTCTCAATGCCGACGCGAACCGGCCGCACGATTTCGGCCCCGTCCGCCGCCGTGAGAATGAGGCTGGCCACCTCCAGGCCCTGGGGAAAGTCGGTGCTCAGGCCGGCGTGGGTGAGCAGCGCCAACCGGTCATAGCGTCCGGGATCGAGACCAAGCTCGAGAACGCCGGTGCTCTTGGGCTGCGGCAGTCCGCCGAGCGGCGCGTAGTTGACCAAGAGCATTTCATGCTCGCCATCAAGGATGGGCAGCCGGTCGCGCTGGGGCGCGAGATGCGCGAACGGCTCGGCGGCGGCGACCACCGGCATCAGGGCAAGCGGCAAGCCCACGCCCCAGCGTGAGAAATTGCCGCCGTGCTCCCGCAGATACTTCTGATCGGGATCGACCACCACGCTCTTGGCCATCTCGAAAGCGAAAGTCCCGTCGGCGCTGTAGCCAACGCCGTTGCGGCTCACGCCGGCGGTGAGCAGATAGACGCTGGCGGCGAGCACAAACAGCACGAGCGCGGGACGCTGCACGATCCAACCCGGCATGTGCAGCCGCATCAGTCGCGCGCCGAATCGAGACGTGGCGCGCATCGCTCGCTACGCGGCGGGCGCAGCGGGAAATCCAAGCTCATCAACCAGCGCGTGCAGACGGCGAGCGAAAGCGGCGACATTGAATCGCTCGCTCGAGGCCTGCGCGGCCTCGGACATGCGGCGGCGAAGTTCCGCGTCATGTACGAGCCGCCACGTGTGTTCACGCAGCTCGCGAGTCGTCGACCAGCGAAATCCGTCCACGCCGTGGCTGATGATTTCAGGCAATCCCCCTCGGTCGAGCACCACCGGAACCGCGCCGCTCGCCATGGCCTCAACCACCGTGATGCCGAAGTGCTCGAATCTCACCGGATGGCGCGACTCGCGCTCCCCATGGCCGGCGGCGTGCCAATAGACCTGCGCTTCACCGTACAACCGTTGCAGATCGGCGAACGGAGCGTCGACATGGAACTCGATGGGATGCCCCGCGGCGCGGCGCTTGAGGTCGCGGGTGTAGTCAAGGTCGATATCGCGCTCGCTCTGCTGCCCGGCCAGGTGCAACGTCCAGCCGTCAAGACCCTCGCGCCGCATGCGAATGAACTGGTCAATCATCACCCGGTGCTTCTTCTCGTGCGTGCCGCGAAAGAACCGGCCCACCCCCAGAATAGAGCGACCACGGCGCCCGGGCGTCGCCCACGAGGTGTCAACCGGTGGGAAGAGCAACGGACCGTCGCGGTCCCAGTAGTGGCGCATCCAGCGCCGGCTGAACTCGGAGATGGGCGCGATGAGATCGTAGGCGTCCAGGAAGTCGAGCGACCCATAGGTCGGCAGGCCCTCCAGCCGGATGCCCGCTTCAGGCAAGAGGCGGCGGAACAGCAGCTCGTAGAGCAGCCGGCGCGGGCTGCGTACGCGCACGTCGGTGACCGCCAAGCCCACCTCGCGGTTGTCCGCCTCGCCCAGGGTGTCGGCCGGGTTGAACACCGGCGATTCGAGCGTCAGCTCGATGGGGTCGTTCGCCCCGCGCGGGCGCTGGATGCGCAGCGGCCAGCGCTCGAACTCGCCGGGGCGCGGCTCGAACGTGCGCTCAACGAGCAAGTCGCCGTCGACCAGGCACCGGACCGGCAGTGGCTCGTCGCTGCGAAAGTTGCCGGCAATGACCTCGACGTTCGCCGACGTGCGGCCCGGCGGCCAGGGAAGGCGCACGACCGCCCGATCCGTGGTGTACCTGAACCAACCGCGGCCCAACGAATGCACGTCGTAAAAGCCGTCCAGCCACTCCGGCAGGAGCAGCTGCCGAATCAGCATCTCCCCGACCCTTCGTCGCAGGCGCGCGGTCCAACCGCGCTCGATGGGCGACGGGAAGAGCACCAGCATCAGGCTGCGGCTTGCCGCGGACGGCTGCGAGGTCATGAACGAGGCGTTCACGAAGAGGTCGAACTGCGAGGTGTACTCGGCGAAGCGGTTCGGCGGCAGAGCCGGGATGACCTCGATCTGGACGTTCGACAGATTGAGGTTGAGAGAGGATTCCAGTTCTTCGCGAGCAATGGCGCGGTGCGTGACCAGGCGCGTGTCGTCGAAGCGTTCGGCCAATACGGCGGCCGCCATGGCGGCGTGGCGCTCGCCGCCGCCGCGCTGATGCAGCCAGCGGTTGTAGACGGCGGCCTTCACTCGGGCTCGACGAAGGGTTGCAGCTCGCGCGCGTCCAGCCGCCCCAGGCGCGCTTCGACGCGGCGCAGCCGCAGCGTGGCTGGCATGGCCCGCAGCGCCGCGTTCAGCGCCGAGACTCGCGCTCGTCCGCGCGTCAGCGCCTCCAGGTCGCCCACGGCCAGACCGCGGCGAATCTCACGCCCGCCGTGGATCGCCGCGAGCGCCGCGTGATGGCCGGCGGAGCGCCAGGGCGCATTCTTCGCCAGCATGCGCAGCTTGCCGAATTCGACATTGCGGATGAACGAGGGAGACCACTCGCGGCTGGACGCCGCATGGGCATGGCGGACGACCGACGCCGGCTCGTACCAGAAGCGCCAGCCGCGGCGGCGCGCGCGCCAGGCGAGGTCGGCGTCTTCGTAGTACATGAAAATGCCGGGATCGAAGAAACCCAGCGATTCGAGCATCGAACGCCGGTAGAGCGCCGCCCCGCCCTTGACGGCGAACACCTCGCGGGGCGCGGCGAAGTCCGGCCCGTCCCACGCTTGCCACACGTTGCCGTGGGTCACGAAGGTGCCCCGATCACGCATGGAGCCGTCGGGAAGCGGCTTGATGCCGGCGTTTTCAATGACCGGGCATGCGAATTCGCGGACGGCATCCGCGGGGATGTCACGTTCGAAGCGGGTGCGCTCGGGCGCAACGTGCAGCGCGGCAAGGTCGCGGCCGCCGACCGATACCGCGAGCTTCAGGTTGTCGCGACCGGGGCCGGCGGCGACGTCGAGCGCGATCCGGGCCTTGCCGTCAACGACGGGAACGGCCAGCGTCGCCGCTGCGCCCGTCCAACGAAACGTGGCCCCGTCGTGGTCGGTCTCGGCTCCATGGGCCCCGCGGTTGACGACGGCTGGGGCGGCTTCGGACGCATCCGCATACAGGCGCACGCCGAGCTCCCGCGTGTCGCCGCCGCCGGGCACGAAGGTCGGTGCGTGCAGGTCCACGGGGACGCGGTCGTGCAGGTACAGAATCTTTGGCGCGGCGCCTCCGGCCACCGGGTCGGTGCGCAGCCGCTCAACCAGCGGCCGCAGCCATCCCGGATCGACCTCGGTATCGGGGTTGAGCAGGGCAATGAACGGGGCGGTCGCCTCGCGCATGGCCAGGTTATTGCCGCGCGCAAAGCCGAGGTTGGCCCCGGCCTCCACCAGCGCGACCCCCGGAAAGTCCCGGCCCAGATTGCGCACGGAGCCATCGGTGGACTCGTTGTCCACGACGGTGACGTCAAAGGCTGGATAGTCCGTGTCCAGGACGCAACTCAGGCACCGGTCAATGAACGCGCCCGGGTTGTAGGTGAGGACGACGACGTGGACGTGCGGCATGTCGGCGCCAACCGTCCGAGCCGGCTGCCGCGGCGCCTCGGCCGCGATGGCGCCGGTCATTCCACGCTGATCGTGCGCACGGCCAGCCCCAAAATGCGGGTGTCGTCGTCAATGCCCACCGCCGCGGGCACGAGCGGCTCGTCGACGACGATTTCGAGCTGCAACGTCGTGGGCTGGGTTACCGGATCCAGCGGCACGATCACGTCCTCGAAGTCCATGTGCCGCACCGTCAACGTCGCCATGTGCCGCCCGTTGAGACGAACCTGGACGCTTGCGCCGTCGATGTCGTGCAACGGCCGGCACACCGACATCCGCAGCGTGCCCTGCCCCACGGATTGGGTGATATAGGCCACCGCGCGATCCGTGGTCCAGCGGAGGCGCGGCGGCCACTCCTCGGCCGGATGCCAGCCCTCGCCGAGCCAGTCGTCATCGCCGTCGCCAAGGCGGAGCTCGGCGGGCGGGTGCCGCCAGATCTGGCGCGGCGACTCGCTGATCATGTCGGGCTGGGCAACCGGGGCGTCGCCGCGCTCGAGCGGCGGATGATCGCGCGAGACACGGGCGCGCCATTGGGCGGGAACGACGACCGCGCCCCGCTGAAAGCCGGCGAACTTGCCCACGAAAAACGTCAGGGCGTTGTCCCAGCGGTGGTATGGCTGGTGGCGCTTGTGCTCGGGCCAGGCGCGAAGCGAAATGTTGTAGGCGCCGACGCCGACCGGCACCGGCCCGAGGCGGCAGGTGACGATGGTGCGGCCAGGCGGCACGTCCAGCGGGCCAATGGTGGCCTCCGTGCTGGACTCGGCGACGAGCAAACCGTCGCTGCGGTGCAGCGCGCAGCCCACGATCACGTCGGTCAAGTGCGTCTCGGCCTCCAGTTCGGCGGCCACGGTGACCGTGTCGCCTGGGAGCACGGTGTATTGCTCGGGTCCGGTCGCGCTCTCCCGCAGGACCGCCGCCCGGATCTTCAGGTCGGTGGGTTCGCCCACGTCGCGCGGCACGGCCGCCGCGTCGCCGGGCGGCGCTTCTCCCTGCATGTGCTGGACGTAGTCCTGGATGACCTGGTGCGGATCGCCGGCCTGGCGCACCTTGCCCCGATCCAGCCAGACCACGCGGTCGCAGAACCGGCGCACCTGGATGGGATCGTGTGAGACCAGCACCATCGTGCGGCCACGGCGTTTCACGCGGGCCAAGGCCGCGTAGCACTTGGCCGCGAAGTTCGCGTCGCCCACGGCCAGCACCTCGTCGATCAGCAGGATCTCGGGGTCCACGTGGATGGCGATGGCGAACCCCAGCCGCATGAACATGCCGGACGAGTAGTGCTTGACCGGGGTATCGATGAATTGCTCGAGCTCGGCGAAGGCCACGATGTCGTTGTACATCGCTTGAATCGTGCGCCGGTTGAGGCCGAGGAACGATCCGTTGAGGAAAACGTTCTCGCGCCCGGTGAGGTCCGGATGCATGCCGGCCCCCAGCTCGAGCAGCCCGAACACCCGACCGCGTGCGGTGACCTGGCCCTCCGTGGCCTGGATGGTCCCGGCGAGCAGCTTCAGGATGGTGCTCTTGCCCGACCCGTTCGGCCCGATGATCCCCAGCGTCTCCCCGGGCGCCACAGCCAGGCTCACGCGGTCGAGCGCCCAGAACTCCTCATGCTCCATGGGCCGCCGTCCAAGCAGGGCCAGCGCCATCCCCTGAAACGTGCGGGCCGCCTCGTGGCGGATGACAAACCGCTTGCGGACGTCGCGGAGTTCGATGGCGGGCGATGGGTGGTCGGGCACGACGCGCTACAGCTCCTCGGCGAAGCGGTGGGCGTATCGTCGAAAGACCCACCAGCCGAAGCCGAGCGCCACCACCGCCACGATGACGGTGGCGATGGTGTGGCGGATGGGGAAGGACCCGAACATGATGGCGAAGCGGTAGTCGGTGGTCAGCGTGGCCATGGGATTGAGCATGAAGACCCACCGGTGCACGTCCAGCCCGAGAAACGTGACGTTGGGAACGAACGATATGGGATAGAAAATGGGCGTGAGGAAGAACCATGCCAGCAACCCAACTTCGACCAGATGCTCCGTATCACGAAAGAACACATTGGCCATCGCAAGAATCAAACTGAGACCCATCACAAGCGCCAGCTGCAATAGCATGATCAACGGTATCATCAGCATTGCACGACTAGTACCTACGCCAAAAAATATACCGATGATCCAGAATATAAAGAACGCCAACAAAAAGTTGACAAAGCTGGCAAGCACTGCGCTCATCGGCAGCAATTCACGAGGGAAGTAAACCTTCTTGATGAGCTGCGCGTTGCTCGTAATGCTGCGCATGGCCGAGGTGAGCGCCTGTGCTGTGAACAGCCAGGGCACGAGCGCCGCCATGAGGAAGAACGGATAGAGATGGATTTCGTCGTATTGCGCCAGCACCTGAAATACGAGGGTGAACACGCCCATCATCAGGAGCGGATTGAGCAGCGACCACCCGAAGCCGAATATCGATCCGCGATAGCGCACTTTGAGGTCGCGAACCACGAGGTTGCGCAACAGGTCCGTATAGTCCGCGACCTCTCGAACGGCGCCCCAAACGCGCCGCGCGCTGGAAGGCCCGAACGAGGCGGCGGCGCGTGCCATACGGTGCTCCATGCGCGTGCTAGGCGGCTCGTGGGCGCAGCTCACGCCCGGATTCGATAGTGCCCCATGCTACAATCCGCCGATTCTGGGGTTGCCCAACATACAGGCACCATTGGAGGGGGATGGACGTCACCTGGGTGGGAGGCGGCTGTTTTCGCCTCCGCGGCCGTGACGCTACCGTTCTCACCGACCCACACACCAGCGGCATCAAGCAGCGGTCGGCGTTGCCTAAGGCCGACGTGGTGACGCTGACCGACCTGGACGCTGACCATGGGATCACCGTGCCGCAGCGGCGCGGCGATCGCACGCTCACGGCATTCGTCGCCGATGGGCCTGGCGAATACGAGGTTGCCGGCCTGTATGTGCACGGCGTTCCCGCCCCCGGCCAAGCCGATCGACCGATAACGCTATTCACGTACGACGTCGACGGCGTATCGGTGGGGCATGTCCCCGAGCTCTCGAGCGTCCCGGTCGACGCGCTATTGGATGAGTTGGGCACGATTCACGTGTTGCTGATCGGCGTGCGCAGTGGCGACGAGTTTCTCTCGCCCGACCAGATCATCAAGACCGTCTCTCGCATCGAGCCGAACATCGTGATTCCCTATGGCGACGATGACGCCGCAAGTCCCCAGGCGGCCTGGCGCCTGGTGGCGCGCGAGCTTCACGGCGCGGACCCCGTGGCGGACGGCAACCTGACCGCCAACCGCCGACAGCTTCCCGATCCGGTTGACGTGCGCATGCTCGAACGAAGGAACTAGGGAAGCGTGACGCGCGACGGAACGGTGGGCAGCGGTCGGGCGGCGGCAAGGCATCCGTCGCAGCGGCGATACATCTTCGTGACGGGCGGCGTGGTCTCGGCCATCGGCAAGGGCGTGACGGCCGCCAGCATCGGTCGCATGGTCAAGAGCCGTGGGCTGCGCGTATCGATCATGAAGCTCGATCCCTATATCAACGTCGACCCCGGCACCATGAGCCCCCTCGAGCACGGGGAGGTGTTCGTCACGGTCGACGGCGCCGAAACCGACCAGGATCTGGGCCATTACGAGCGGTTCGTGGACGAGAGCCTCACCGGGGCCAGCAACCTGACCACCGGCGCGGTCTACGACCGCGTGATCACCCGTGAGCGGCGGGGCGACTTCCTGGGCGGCACGATCCAGGTGATCCCGCACGTGACCGATGAGATCAAGTCGCGCATTCGAGCCGTCGGCGACGGGGACGACCCCGACGTGGTGATCGTCGAAGTGGGCGGCACGGTGGGTGACATCGAGAACATCCCGTTTCTCGAGGCGCTGCGGCAGTTGCGCCGCGAGGTCGGCATGCGCAACGTGCTATTCGTCCACGTGACCCTGGTGCCGCGGCTCGGATCGACGCTCGAGCTGAAGACCAAGCCTACCCAGCACAGCGTGCGGGAGTTGCGGAGCATCGGCATCCAGCCGGACGTCGTGGTCTGTCGCTCGGACGACCGTCTCACGCCCGAGCTCGTCGACAAGATTGCGCTGTTCGCCGACGTCGAATCGCGTGCGGTGATTTCGAACCCTGAAGTGGCGTCCATCTACGAAGTCCCGCTGGTCCTCGAAGAGGCTGGGCTGGGCGCGTTTATCACCGAACACTTCGGTCTGGACGACTTGACCCCGGAGCTCGACGAATGGAGCGCCACGGTCGATGCGCTGCTGGATCCCACCGTGCCGGAGCTTGAGATCGCCATCGTCGGCAAGTACATCTCGCTGCCCGACGCCTACCTGAGCGTCGTGGAGGCCGTCCGCCACGCGGGCATTTCCTGGAAAGTGCGGCCGGTGATCCGCTGGGTCGACTCGGAGGAGCTCGAGGACCGCGATCCCCATGACCTGCTGGCCGGCGTCGGAGGCATCATCGTGCCGGGCGGCTTTGGGCCTCGGGGCATCGAGGGCAAGATCATGGCGGCCCACTACGCGCGCACGCACAAGGTGCCGTACCTGGGGCTTTGCCTCGGGATGCAGGTGGCCGTGATCGAGTTCGCCCGCAAGGTGCTGGGCACCGACGACTGCACCAGCATCGAGTTCAACCCGGACACGGCGCATCCGGCAATCCACCCGATGCCGGAGTACTATCACGTGGCCAACAAGGGCGGCTCGATGCGCTTGGGCGCGTGGCGCTGCGACTTGGTGGCCGGCACGAAGGCTCGGCGCGTCTACGGCGCCGCCAGCATCGAAGAACGACACCGGCACCGCATGGAAGTCAACAACAGCTACCGCGATATCCTGCGTTCGCAGGGCATGACCCTCAGCGGCCTTTCGCCTGACGGCGCACTGGTGGAAATCGTGGAATTGGACCACCATCCGTGGTTCGTCGGGTGCCAGTTTCATCCGGAGTTCGCCTCGCGGCCGACGCGCCCGCACCCGTTGTTCTGGGGATTCCTGCAGGCGGCGGTGCGGCACGTCGAGGGGCGGAGTCCCGTGCCTGAATCGGTGCCAGAGGTGGCCGGTTGAGGGTCGCCGCCGCCCGACCCCTCTAAGACGACCATGAACTGCAGGACCCGGCGCGCGCGGCGCCACGCGCACCGCCCCCGAGAGGACACCCGATGAGCACCATGGCCGTGATCGGCGCGCAATGGGGCGACGAAGGCAAGGGCAAGATCGTCGACCATTTGGCGGAGCGCGCCGACCTCGTCATCCGCTTCCAGGGCGGCAACAACGCCGGCCACACCATCGTCAACGACTACGGCACCTATGCGCTGCACCTGCTGCCGGCCGGCGTCTTCCACGCCGGCACGGTGAACCTGCTCGGGCCGGGCACGGTCGTGAATCCGCAGGCGCTGATCGACGAGATGCAGGAGGTCGGCGAGGCCACCGGCATCTCGTTCGACACGTTCAAGATCGCCGAGCGCGCCCACGTGGTGATGCCCTATCACCTGGCGCTCGACGCCGCCGAGGAGCAGCAACGCGGCGAGCTGGTGCAGGGCACCACGCTGCGGGGCATCGGGCCGACCTACGCCGACAAGGCGGCTCGATCAGGGGTGCGGGTCGGCGACCTGCTGGACGCCGACTATTTGTCCACCTGGATTCCGAGCATCCTCGAGCCGAAGAACCGGCTGCTGACCGAGGCCTACGGGCTGAAACCCCTGGACCCCAGCGCCCTTGTCGACGAGGCCCTGGCGTGGGGCGAGACCCTGCGTCCGTACGTGGTGGACTCGCTGCCGCTGGTATCCGAGGCGCTGGCCGCGAACCGCAACATCGTGCTCGAAGGCCAGCTGGGCGTGATGCGCGACCTGGATTGGGGTCACTATCCCTACGTCACGTCGTCAAGCCCATCGGCCGCGGGCGCCTGCATTGGCGCGGGGATTCCGCCCAAAGCGCTGGACAAAGTGCTGGGGATCGCCAAGGCGTTCACGTCCTCGGTCGGCGAGGGTCCGTTTCCCTCGGAGCTCACCGACAGCACCGGCGACCGCCTGCGCAACGTGGGCGCCGGGGAATACGGCGCCTCCACGGGCCGTCCGCGGCGCTGCGGCTGGTTTGACGCGGTGCCCGTGCGCACGGTGGGCGCGCTGAGCGGGGTCGACGCCCTGGCGCTGACGAAACTTGATGCGCTCGACGGGTTCGAGAGTCTCCGTGTGTGCGAGGCGTATGTGGTCGATGGTCGGCGCGTTGATCTGGCGCCCGACACGCATGCGCTCAGTCGCGCGCGTCCCATCTACCGCGACGTGCCCGGCTGGCTGTCCCCAACCGCGGGCATGCAGGACTTCGACGCGCTGCCGCCGAACGCCCAGCGATACGTCCGCACCATCGAAGAAGTCACCGGCATTCCCGTGGCGATGGTCGGCACGGGCCAGCATCGGACGGCCGTCGCGACGCGCGACCCGGCGTTCAGCCTGGCGGGCTGAACCCGTCGCCGACGAACCACGCTCCGCGTAGGGTTCCCGGGCCGGAGAGGCTATACTTCAGGGCCCTTTAATCCGTTCCAGCGAGACGGAAAGCGGCAGACCGTCGGCGCCGTAGGTGTCGTGCGCGGACTGAGGGCCCTCGCGGCCCTTTTTTTGTGCCGCGGACGCCCCGGGCCGGAGGGGAAAGACATGGGGAGGTGTGCGTGGCAGCGGCGCAGCGCCGCGTGGTGATGTCCTCGGCCGACATGGGCCGCGCGATGTCCCGCATTGCCCACGAGATTATCGAGCGCAACCGTGGCGCCTCGTCGCTCGTCCTCGTCGGCATTCCGCGGCCCGGCCCCGTGCTGGCGGAGCGACTGGCCGGCCTCATCGAACAGATCGAGGGTCTGAAGGTGCCGACCGGCGCCGTGGACACCACAATGCACCGCGACGATCTGGACCGCCGGTCCATCGGCCCGCCGGTGCGTCCCACCCACATTCCGGTGGACGTAACCGATCGAACCGTGGTCCTGGTGGACGACGTGCTCTACACCGGCCGCACGTTGCGCGCCGCGCTGGATGCGCTGAACGACTTTGGCCGGCCGCGCGCGATTCAGTTCGCCGCCATCGTCGACCGCGGCCATCGTGAGCTCCCGGTCCGCGCCGATTTCATCGGCAAGAACCTCCCCACCGCGGACGACGAGCGGGTGACCGTGCGACTGCACGAACTCGATGGGGAAGACGCCGTGCATATCGAGCGCGTGACGCGCGGGGCGCAGGAGGCCACTCCTGCAACGTAAGCACCTGTTGGACGTGAGCGACTTCACCCGCGATGAGTTCGCGGAAGTCCTGGACACCGCCGAGCGCATGCACGCGGTGCTGGAGCGCCCCATCCGGCGCGTGCCGACGCTGCGCGGGACCACGATCGCCAACGTGTTCTACGAGCCCAGCACGCGCACTCGCGTGTCGTTCGAGCTGGCGGGCAAGAACCTGAGCGCCGACGTGGTGAACATCGCCGCTTCGGGCAGCAGCGTGGAGAAGGGCGAGTCGTTGATCGACACTTTCCAGACCATTCAGGCGCTTGGCGCGGACATCGTGGTGGTGCGCCACTCGCGCGCCGGCGCGCCGGAGCTGGCCTCACGCCACCTCGACTGCGGCGTGATCAACGCCGGCGACGGCACCCGCGGTCACCCCACCCAGGCGCTGCTGGACCTCTTCACCGTGCGGCGGCGGCTGGGCGACGTGGAGGGCCGCAAGATCGTCATCGTGGGCGACATCCTGCACAGCCGCGTGGCGCGGTCCGGCATCTGGGCCTTCGCGCGCATGGGTGCGCAGGTGGTCTTGAGCGGGCCGCCCTCCCTGCTGCCCGACACCATGGCGGCCCTCACCAACGGCGCCGGCGACGTGCGCATCGAGCATGACCTGGATAGCGCCATTCGGGGCGCCGACGTGGTCATGGCGCTGCGCGTGCAACGCGAGCGCATGCAGGGGGGTCTGCTGCCGGACCTGCGCGAATACGCCCGCCGCTGGTCGATCAATCCCGCGCGGCTTCGGCGTGCTCAGCGTCACGCGCTGGTGATGCATCCCGGACCGATGAACCAGGGCGTGGAAATCTCGCCGGCCGTGGCCTACAGCGACCAGTCCGTCATTGAAGAGCAGGTGGCCAACGGCGTGGCGGTGCGCATGGCCGTGCTCTACCTCTTGCTCACGGGGGAGGGGCGACGATGAGCGGCTATGCGGGATCCGGACCGCGGGAAATTCTGCCCGGCCTGACGCACTGGTCGGTCGGTTGGCAGCGGTATTCGCTGGAGTCCTACGTCATTGAGCAGCCTGACGGCTGCGTGCTGATCGACCCCAGCGACTATCCGCCGCGCGGCATCGGCGCCATCGAGCGCCACGGCGTCAGCCACATCCTCATCACCAACCATTGGCACGAGCGGGCCGCGGCCATCCTGCGGGGACGGTTTGGCGCCAAGCTATGGGCGCCGGAGGGCGACCTCGCCCAGCTGGAGTCGGGCGCGCCCGATCACGTCTACGGCGCGGACACCGAGCTTCCCGCCGGGCTGCAGGCGATCGCGCTCGGCACGATCACCGATGGCGAGCACGCCCTGCTGTGGCCCGAGAATCGCGGCGTGCTCATCGTCGGCGACGCGCTCGGGACCACGAGCTATTGGACGCACAACGAGGGCCAGGTTGGGGCGCATCCGCGGGCGCGGCCTCCACATGCTCTCCTCGGCCTGCTGGAGTTGCCGTTCACCTCGCTGGCGGTGGGACACGGCGAGCCGATTCTCGACGTGGCCAAGGAGGCCCTGCGCCGCTATCTAAGCGAGGCCCTGGATGGCTGAAAACGCGCCGCTGGTCATTCGCGGCGGGCGGATCGTCGATCCTGCAAACGGGGTCGACCGGGTCGGCGACATCCTCATCGTCGATGGCCGGCTGGCGAGCGTCGGTGAGGTTGGCGCGCAGCTGCCGCTGGGCGCGCCGC
>DAOUHO010000022.1:0-8741 GCA_034428595.1 Chloroflexota bacterium
ATGGCAAGGAATTGATCCTGCCGGCGCTGACCCTGGGCACTGCCGCATCGGCCATCCTGGCGAGACTGACCCGCTCATCGATGCTGGACGTGCTGTCGCGCGACTACGTGCGCACGGCGCGGTCGAAAGGACTGAAGGAACGCGTGGTGGTGATGGGGCACGCCTTGCGCAACGCGCTGATTCCCGTGGTCACCGTGATCGGCCTGGAGTTTGGCGGCTTGCTGGCCGGCGCCGTGATTATCGAGGCCGTGTACCACCGCCAGGGCTTGGGACTGCGGCTGATCGACGCCATCATCGACCGCGACTATCCGGTGGTGCAGGGACTGGTGCTGCTGTCCGCCGTCATCTATGCCGTGGCGAACCTGCTCGTCGACGTGCTCTATACCTATATCGACCCGCGAGTGCGTCTCGAGACGAAAGGGTCCTAGCGCCCGACGCCCGATCTGTCGAAGGTCCGGTGGTCCCAATCTGTCCCCACGGTGGCCGGATGTGCCAGCATGGGCCGCGGCAGATGCCGGGTGGATGGTCCAATGACTGAGCACGAGCGGTATCTCTTCGACCTTCAGGGATATCTGGCGGTCCCGAACGCGCTGGACGCCGCGGAGGTGGCGGCGCTCAACGACGCTCTTGACGACCAGATTGCGGCGCTCCCCGACCAGGACTGGGGCTCGCACCGCTTTTTGGAATTGCTGACGTGGGGCGCTCCCTACCGCGACCTCATCGACCACCCGAAGCTGCTGCCGTACGTCGTTGACATGGTGGGCCCCCACGTGCGCCTGGACCATACCTACCTTGACATAATTCGCGGAGGGCTCAGCCCCATCGGCGCCACGCTGCACGGCGGTCGCGTGCCGTATGACTCGGCGCAATTTTTCGAGTTCGCCGACGGTCGCTTCTTTAACGGCCTGTGCGTGGTGGCCATCAACCTGATGGACGTGAATCCGGGCGATGGCGGATTCGCCTGCGTGCCCGGCAGCCACAAGAGCAATCTGCCCTTCCCCACCGACTGGAAGGACCTCGAGGAAGCGCAGCCCTTCGTCGAGCGCGTCACCGGTCCCGCCGGGACGGCGGTGTTCTTCACCGAGGCGCTAACGCACGGACCGCTGCCGTGGAACGGCGCGGCCGAACGCCGCACGATCTTCTACAAATACAGCCCGCGACCGCTTGCGTGGTGGATGCCCTATCCCGACGGCGCCGGTGTGGAGGGTCTGACCGAAGCCCAGCGGCGGATCTTGCAGCCGCCCACGAGAGACCCGCGACGCATGGGGCCGCCAACGCTGTCCTAAAGGCCACCCGCTTCGGACGGGGCGACGTCCGTGAGCGCCTGCCGATAGACCTGTAGATCGGCGTCGCTGAAGAGCACGAAGCGGACCTCGTGAAAACTCAGCTTCGGCGCGTGTGAGGCCACGGTGGCCATGGCGATGGCCGCGGCGCTGGCTTTGGGGTAGCCGTAGGCGCCGGTGCTGATGGAGGGAAAGGCGAGAGTGCGGGCGCCGCTTTCGGCGGCGACCCTCAGGCTCGACTTGTAGGCCGAGGCGAGCAAGCCGGATTCACCGTGCTCGCCGCCACGCCAAATGGGGCCCACCGCGTGGATGACGTGCTTGGCTGGCAGGTCGCCGGCCCCGGTTCGCACGGCTTGTCCGGTCGGGCAGCCGCCGATGGCCCGGCATTCCGCCATGATCGAGGGGCCGCCAGCCCGATGGATGGCGCCATCGACGCCCCCGCCGCCGGCCAGTTGCGCATTGGCCGCGTTGACGATGGCATCGACTGCCTGCTCGGTGATGTCGCCGCGAACGCACGCGATGATTGTGCCGCCGAATTTCCGGTTCACGCCTCAGTCCCCGGAGTCGCCGGCGGACGGGTCCGAGGCATCGGCGCGCGCGTGGATTAGCAGCCGGCTCGGCCAGTTGACGTCGTGGAAGACCGACTGGTCAGCCGTGGTGACGCGGCGGGCGTGCCCCAGTGGCTCGCCGGTGTTGGGATTGGCGTCGAAACGGGGGTAGTTGCTCGACGAGATATCGACCCGAATCCGATGCCCGCGGGAGAACCGGTTAGCTGTGGGATACAGAATGATCCGGAACTCGCAGATCTCGCCGGGCGTGAGCATCGCCTCGGCGTCGAAGCCGTGGCGAAAGCGCGCGCGGATGAGGCTGTCGCAGAGATTCAGCTCGTAGCCGCCGGGCGTGCTTCCGGGCGCGTCGCGATCGTGGGGATACACGTCGAGCAGCTTGGCGGTGAAGTCGGTGTCGACCGCGCTGCTCGCGGCGAACAGCCGCACCTCCACGGGGCCGGCGATCTCCACGTCAGCCTCCAGCGGCGGCGTCTCGAACGACAGCACATCGGGGCGCGAGGCCAGCGACAGCGTGTCGTGATGTCCGAAGAAGCGGCCGGGCTGCCCGCGCTGGTCGAACCCGCCCGAGGGCAGCAGATCCTCCGACGCGCTGATCGACCCGCCGGCGGTGGGCACCGGATCGCGCGGGTCGTAGGTGTAGCGGGTCGGCTCGTGCCGGTTGGTCGGCGCCTGCGGCTGGAGCGATCCGTCAGAATGGAAGTACAGCGACTGCTCTCGGTATTCGGGCGGAGGCCACGTGGCCGCGCTCTCCCAGCGACCGCCATGCCACAGCGATGCGTCGAGGTCCGCGGGCGGGCGCCCGTCGCGGCCGCCCATGACGAAATATCGAACCGGCGGCACGCCAGGCAACCCGGTGTCGAGCTCTTTCAAGTGCTCGTCGAAGAAGCGCAGCCGCATGTCGTCGTAGGCGGGTACGGCGGCGTCGATGCCGAGCTGGACGTCGCCGGCCGTGCTCTCCTCAACCGTTCCCTCGCCGTGCCGCCACGGACCCATCACGAGCCGCATGGGACTCGACTTGCGCTCGCCGAGGGCGAGGAAATTGGCGATCGCGCCGCGTGGATAGGTGTCGTACCAGCCGCTCTGGAACAGCACCGGCACGTCGGAGTGCTCGTCCCAATAGCGGTCGATGGTGTAGCCGCGCTGCATCCAGTACTCGTCGTAGACGCCGCGGGTCAGGATGTCCCAGGCCCATTGCTCGTAGGTGGGCAGCAGGCGCAGCGCCGTCCGCCCGGGCCGGAATCGCAGCGGCGGACCGAAGAGCTCCGGGATCTGGAGATCGGCTGCGTCGAACGTGCGCTTCAGATCGGGGTCGGCGAGCGCTTCGCGGCTGGTGCGCGCCATGCGGAAGGCGTAGCGGATGAAGCGCTGCTCCAGCGCGCCGCCCTGCCGCAGCGACGACACGTGATAGTTGCTGGTGCCCTGTCCGACGACCTGGCAGGCGAGGTGCGGCGGATTGAGCGTGGCGAGCGCGCTCTGGTCCGATCCGGCGTAGCTGGCCCCCATGGTGCCCACGCGCCCGTTGCACCACGGCCGCGCGGCCACCCACTCGACCACGTCGTAGCCGTCGGGCGCCTCCAGCGCGAAGGGATACCACTCGCCAGACGATTGCCCGCGCCCGCGGACGTCGTTGATGACCGTGGCGTAGCCGCGCCGGGCGTACCAATGACCTCGCCGGGCGTAGTTCGTGCCGTCCTTGAGATAGGGCGTGCGCTCGACGATGGCCGGAAACGCCCCATCCACCGCCTCGCCGTTGCGGGCGGGAAGGTAGATGTCGGCGGCCAGCACCACACCGTCGCGGACGGGGATGCGCACGTTCGGAAGCACGATCGAGTCGTAGGCGCGGTGCGAGCCTTGGAAGGGCGGCGCTGCGTCGGGCATTGGCGAATACCAAGGTCAGCGAGCTGGCTGATTGTTGCCCACGCGAGCCTTGGCCACCAACGACCCCCACACGCCGCCACGCTGCGTGCTTGGACACGCCGCCGCGCAGATGGCTCGTTAACCTTAGGCCCATGGCACGACCTTCCGGCCATCGCGCGGTGATCGCTGTCGGCGGCGTGGTGCGTCTCGGCGACGGCATCGTGCTGGTGCGCCTGACCTACAGCCGCCACCGCGGCAAGTTCATGTTTCCCGGCGGCAAGGTCGACCCCGGTGAGTCGCTCGAGGCGGCTCTGGTGCGGGAAGTGCGGGAGGAAACGGGGATCGAGGCCGAGCCGGAGGGCATCGTGGCCGTGCGTCATCGCGTCGATCCCGATGAGCTGAACACCTTTGTGATCTTTGAAATGCGGCACCTACGTGGTGAGCCTCGCGTGGTCTCGCCGGAGGCCGACCAGGTGGACGTGTTCAGCGCCGTCGACTTGCGGCGCACGCCTGGACAGTTCGTCTCGCTGGTGCCCGAGATCGCGCTGCCGGTGCTCGACGGGACGTACATCCGGCTGGCGCGCAACGACGACTTCGCGCCGTCGCCGTACAGCCCCGACACGTTTCGCGTCTACGGCCCGAAGGGGAGAACCGCGCCCGGACCGGAGTGATTCGACCAGAGGGCTTTGGGCGGATAGCGCATACTTGAATCGACGGCGGGGTAGGGTGCCGCCAAGGCGGAGTCGGCGGTGCGGAGGGTGCCCAATGGCGCGGCGGCAGCAGTTTAGACGCTGGTGCATCGGCGCCCTGTTCGTACGCGGCGTGGCGTGGCTGGCGCTGGCGAACATCTACCCAACGGCCGGCGCCCAGTCGCCCTACGTCGCGGTCGCGACCATCGACGGACCCATCGACATCGTCGCCACGCGCTATCTGGAACGGGTGATCGACGAGGCGTGGGACACCGATGCCGCGTTGCTGGTCGTGCGGCTCAACACGCCGGGCGGGCTGGCCGACAGCACGCGAGACATGGTGGGGCTCATTCTCGAGTCCCGCGTGCCGGTGGCGGTCTATGTGTCGCCGGCCGGCTCGCAGGCCGCGTCCGCCGGCACCTTTGTCGCCGCGGCCGCGCACTTCGCGGTGATGGCGCCCGGCACCAACATCGGCGCCGCGTCGCCGGTCACCGCCGGTGGCGAAGACGTGCCGGAGACCCTGGCGGAGAAGGTCAACGAGGACACGCGGGCGTTCATTCGCAGCATCGCCGAGCAGCGCGGTCGAGACGCGGCTGCGCTCGAAGCCACCGTGACGCAGGCAAAGTCGTTCACGGCGGGCGAGGCCGAAAGCGCAGGCATCGTCGACTTCCTGGCTGAAGACCTCGACGACCTCTTGCGACAGGTAGACGGCGCGGAGGTCGAAACGGCGTCGGGGACGCGACAGGTCAACGTGGCCGGGCTCCAGGTGCGACCGCTCGATCCGTCGGGCGTCGAGCGATTTCTGGCCTTCTTGGCGAATCCGGCTCTGGCGTTGGTCCTGTTGGTTGTCGGGGGATTCGGTCTGCTGGTGGAATTCTCGGCGCCGGGGCTCGGCGTGCCGGGCATCGTGGGAGTCGTGGCCTTCGCCCTGGCATTCACCGGACTCGGGCAGCTTCCCGTGAACTGGCTGGGCGTGCTGCTGATTCTCGGCGCCTTGGGATTGGCGGTGCTGGAGTTTCAGGCCGCCGGCTTCGGCCTATTTGGCGCCAGCGCGGTCGCGGCGTTCATTGCCGGGGCATTTCTCCTCGTCGGCGATGCATTTCGAGTGCCGGAGATTGATATCCCCGAGATTGAGATCGGCGTGAGCCCGTGGCTGATCGGGGTGCTCGGCGCCGTGTTCGGGGCAATCATCGCCGTTATCGCCTGGGCGCTTCGATCCGATCGCGGGCGAGCCGCCTCGTCATACGTCAGCCCGGCTTCTCGGGCCGCGCTTGTCGGCCGGCTGGCCGAGGTGACGCACACGCTCGACCCGCGCGGCGAAGTGCGGCTCGCCGGCGAACGTTGGGAAGCCGAGTTGCCGCCCGGGGGGCGCGCAAACGTGGGCGAGCGCGTTATGGTGCAAGGTGTCGATGGATTGCGACTGAAGGTCGAAATCGTGCAAGAGTCAGCGTCAGAGGCGCCGACGGCGACAGGCTGAAGGAGGCTTCACCATGGCCATTATCAACTTCGTGCGTGATTACCAGCGGGTCGCCCGGTTCCGCTTCGGGCGGTTCGAGGGCATGTTGGGTCCCGGCATCGTCTTCTCGATCCCGATCCTGCATCAGACTCGCCGCGTCGAGACGCGCACCGAAGTGCTGGACATTCCGCGGCAGACCAACATCACCAAGGACAACGCCTCGATCGACATCGACTTCCTCGTCTACATGCGCGTGGACATCAACCAGGCGGAGCGGGCGGTGCTCGAGGTCGAGGACTACCGCTCGGCAGTCGTCGGCCTGGCCACCACGACGCTGCGGGCGGTTGTGGGTGACATCGATCTCGACGAGGTGCTCTCGCAGCGCGAGCGCATCAACGAATCGATCCGGGTGAAGCTCGACTCCGAGACCTCACGCTGGGGCATCAAGGTCACCAACGTCGAGATCCGCGAGATCGACCCGCCGCGAGAGATTCAGGAGGCCATGAACCGGCAAATGTCGGCGGAGCGGGTGCGCCGCGCGGTGATCCTGGAGGCGGACGGCACGCGGCAGGCGAACATCACCGTCGCCGAGGGTGAGAAGCAAGCGGCGATTTTGAAAGCGGAAGGCGCCCGACAGGCCGAGATTCTCTCCGCCGAAGGCGACCAGCAGGCGGCGGTGCTGCGCGCGCAGGGCTTCAGCGAGGCGCTCGACCGAATCCACAACGTCGCCCAGCGCGTGGGCTCGAACACCATGAGCCTGCAGTACCTGGACACGCTGAAGTCGCTCGGCGAAAGTCCGTCCTCGAAGTTCATCTTTCCGATGGAGTTCACCCGCTTGCTCGGCGCCATTGGGGACAAGGCGTCCACGGATTCCGACGGCTAGGCACGCCGAGCCCGCGAGGTCGTTAACGCAGGCTCGCGGCTGGCGGAGGTTCACGGCCTAGCCCTGGGGCGGGCTCGTGACCGGCGGCAGCTGCCAGGCTTGGAGTTGGCGCTCGGCGCTGACGGCGAAGAGCCGGTTGAGGCCCGGCGCAACCGCGACGCCGCGGATCGCGGCGAGCGTGGTGGCGTCGCCGAGCACCGCGCCATCGGAGCGGATGACGGTGATGGTCATGTCGTCCACGAGCGCGGCCACGTAGTCGTCCATGGGATAAACGGCGCGGGCGCGCACGCGCGGCGCAAACCAGACTTCGGTGCCGTCGAGCGTGAACGAGCCGACGCCGGCCTCGCCGGCGAGAATGAGGATGTCGTCGCGCGGGGCCCGAGCGGCGGCGGTGGCCGGAAAGCGCAGCTGCGACCGGAGATTGGCGGTCTCGGCCTCGAATACTTGCAGACCGGCGCTGGTGAGGGTGATGACCTGGTCCCCTTCCTGCGTGAAGATGACCTGCAGAATGTCGCCGTCGACGCCGAAGCGCTGCTCCAGATTGCCGTCGGCTCGGATTAGCACGACTTGGTTCTCGCCACGATTGGACGAACCCACGGCCACAGTGCCGCTGCGCTTGTCGAGGTCGACGGACGCGGCCGAAATATAGCTCTTGGTCGGGCCCCACACCTGGCCCTGCCGGTTGAAGGCGAACACCCGTCCGACGCCGCTGGCGTTCGTGCTGCGAACCACGAGCCGGGTGCCTTCGTCGTCGAACAGCGCCTGCTCGAGGAGCTGGTTGTCCGGGCGAAACGGGGACGGCCAGACCTGGTTGCCCTCGAGATTCAACAGTTGCACGTCGAACCCGTGAATGGCCAAGAGGTCGCCGTGCCGTTGCATCGAGACACGCGCCAAGGGCATGCGCATGTCGCGGGTCCACCGCAGGTCGCCGTCGGCTCCAAATGACGCCACCTTGCCCGCGCGAGCCACGGCCACAACCTGCTGCCCGAGCTCCGAGGCGGCCAAATCGGTGGGGTCGAAATCAAGCCGGGTGAGCCACTGCAGCTCGCGCCACGATTGACGCTCGGGCGCACGAATGGTGGTGACATTGAAGGTGAGATCCGTGACGTCCTCGACGCGGACCTGGACGCCGCGAGCCAGCCACTCGCCCGCGGCGGCGTCGGCGTCGGCGGCGTCGGCGAAGCGGTCAATCTCGACCCACCCGGGGTTGGTGCGCGAGAGGCGGAGGTCGTCGACGATGTGGGCCAGCGAGGCGCGCGCGGCGGCCTCGTTTTCGTAGGGGCCAACCAGCACGGCGCGCTTGCGCACGCGCCAGGCTTCGATGGTTGACTCGCCGATGGCGTCCAGCCGCGCCCGCAGCCCATCCTGGGCCAGTCCAGGCCCGATGCCCTCGATGAACGCGCCCAGTCGCTCGCGTGCCGCCTGCTGCAGGGTCATCAGGTGCATCAGCCGCTCGGGCTGCTCGGTCTCGCGGTAGCCGCGGACAGTCGGGCCAATTTCCACCAGGACGTCCACCATGGCGACCAGGGCCGTGTGGGTTGCCTGGTCGTCCGGCGCCGGGCCCAGTGGGATGACCTGTTGGGACAGCGCGGAAATCGACGGCCATTGCGCCTCGATGCTCAGGAGAAACTGGTCGGTCGACAGGGAACCACGGGCAAACGCGTTGGAATTGATCGCCAGCGTCCGCAGCACCTCAAGCGATCCCGTCGCGACCTCGAGCGCGGGTTCCCAGTAGGGCTGCAGGCGGGCGGCGAGCGGTTGGGGCTGCGCCTCGCCGCAGGCGACGGCGCCACCACCGATCATGATGGCCGCCAGAGCCATCCGCCGCGTCAGCACGCGACGGCCAGCGGTGGTTGCCATAACCGCTAGACGGTCACCGCGGCCGGCTGCACGGCCCCGCGGAGCGACCAAGGGGTCGCGTCCGTAAGCTGAATGGGCACGGTGTCGCCGGCGGCCAATCCCGACCGGTCGGCGCTGAACACCAGCTTGTTCGAGCGGGTTCGA
>DAOUHO010000023.1:0-21415 GCA_034428595.1 Chloroflexota bacterium
ACACCCTCACCCCTGCCCTCTCCCTTCAAGGGAGAGGGAGAAGAGGGGGAAGAAGAATCGCGGTTGCGCCAGGCGTGGTAGGTGTCGGCGACGCGGGCGATGTCGTCGGGGGACAGATCCCGGCGGGTGCGGTCGATCATGTGGCCGAGCTGGCGGGCGTCGATGAACAGGGTCTCGTTCCGACTCGCCGCGCTGCTCCGGTCGCGGGAGAGGAACCAGAGACAGGCGGGAATCTGGGTGGAGCGGAACAGCTGCCCCGGCAGCGCGACGATGCAGTCCACCAGGCCGGCCTCGACGATCCGGTGGCGGATCTCGCCCTCGCCGGACTGGCTCGACGACATTGAGCCGTTGGCTAGGACGAAGCCGGCCCGCCCTCGCGGCGCCAGGTGGTGCAGGAAGTGCTGCACCCAGGCGAAGTTGGCGTTGCCCTTGGGTGGGACGCCGTACTCCCAGCGCTGGTCGTCCTGCAGCCGCTCGCCGCCCCAATCGGAGACGTTGAACGGCGGATTGGCCAGGATGTAGTCGGCGCGCAGGTCGGGGTGGCGGTCGTTGTGGAAGCTATCGCCGTGGGCGATCTGGCCTTCGATACCGCGGATCGCCAGGTTCATGCGGGCCATGCGCCAGGTGGTGTAGTTGGACTCCTGGCCATAGATCGAGATATCCGCCGCCGCCCGGCCGCCGTTGCCGTTACCGCTGGCGTGGGCCTCGATGAACTCCACCGACTGGACGAACATGCCGGAAGAGCCGCAGCAGGGGTCATAGACCCGACCCTGGTACGGCTGCAGCATCTCCACCAGGAGCCGTACCACGCTGCGCGGGGTGTAGAACTCGCCGCCCTTGCGGCCCTCGGCCAGCGCGAACTGCTCCAGGAAGTATTCGTAGACGCTGCCCAGCACGTCCGTGGCGCGAGCCTCGGCCCCGCCTACTTTGATGTTGCTGACCATGTCGATCACCTGGCCCAGGCGCGTCTTGTCCAGAGCGGGACGGGCGTAGTCCTTGGGCAATACGCCGTTGAGCGCCGGGTTGTCGCGCTCGATGGCGGCCATGGCCTCGTCGACAGCCGTGCCGATGCTGGGTTGTCGAGCCTGCGATTGCAGCACCGGCCAGCGCGCTTCCGGCGGCACCCAGAAGATGCTCTCGGCGACGTACTCGTCCCGGTCCTCGGCGGCCTCTTCACCCCATTCGGCGAGCACCGCGGCGTGGCGCTCCTCGAAGGCGTCGGAGATGTACTTGAGGAAGATCAGCCCGAGGACGACGTGCTTGTACTCGGCGGCGTCCATGCTGCCGCGAAGCGCGTCGGCCATGCGCCAATACTCGGATCTGAAGTCCGCGTCGCCGTCGCCGCTTGCCTTGGCCTCAGCGCCGAGACTCAGCCGTCGTTGTCGCGCCTTCGCCATTGAGCCGCACTCCCGCGCCTAGTGTTGGGATTCGCAGTGCTACTGCAAATCACTAGCCATGATGCCCCAGGAATTTGGAAGCGGCCGGATGTGTCATATAGGCGCCCACCGTCAACGCGCCGCGTGCTCCTCGGGGCGCCTCACGCCGCTACCGCCCAGCCAAAGTACGCGGGCCACTCGTGGGGCAACCTGTTCGACCGCAGCTTCGGTGAATGCGGTCACGGGTAATCCCACGGGTTGATGACGTCGATGTCCATTCCCTCGAAGTCCCGGACGTTCCGGGTGGCGATGGCGAGGCCGTGCGCCTTGGCGGTGCCAGCAATCAGGATGTCGATGACGTCGGGGGGACGGCCAGACCGAACCTCGTATGCCCGAAACCGTGCGGCCCATTCGGCACTGGCCCGATCAACCGGCAAAATGCGGTCTTCGTAGCGCCTGAGCAGCCTTGAGATATCCGCCAGCAGCCGGTTGCGGCGCCGTCCGGGCGGCGCGAGTTGCAGCCCAAGCTCTAGCTCATGCACCACCAAGGATGAGAGCCACAGATCGGCCGGTCGGGCGAGAAACGCGATGACCCCGGGGCTGGGCTGACTCTTGGTCATCTCCGACACGACATTGGTGTCGAGAAGAAACCTGCTCAAGTGTCGTCCCAGTCATCGTCATCCCAGTCGGCAAAGGGGATTTCACGACGGGATTCGCCGCCGCGGTCTGGAATCTCGAGGTTTGTCCCGCGCGGCATGTTCTCGATCAGCCACCGGCCCAGGTGCGTCTCGGGAGGCGATTTCTCTCGCCACACGCGCTCGGGCACGACGACAAAGGGCCGCCGCCGGCCGATGCGCTGCGGCCCCTCCTCCTCCGCCAGCCGCAGGACTTCCGACAGCTTTGCCTTTGCCTCGGCCACGGTCCAGGTGCGATCTGCTCCGTCAGCGCTCACACGCAAGCCCTCTCTCGAATCTGGTCTAGTCTAGTCTAGATCAGATGCACGCGCGGTATGCAGCCGCGCCCACCGTCAACGCGCGGGGGAGTGCTCCTGGCGGTTGCGGGCGCGCGTGCGGCGCTTGCGGCCCGTGTAGGCGTGCGCGACGACGGCGAGCGCGAAGACGAGGCCCACCGCCACGGTTGGCCAGATCCAGGTGCCCGGCGTGATCCGTAGCCGGTGGGCGTAGGTGATCGGTCCGGGGCCGCCGGTGACGTCGACCTGCATGGTCCAGTCCACGTCGTCCGGCGCGCGCTCGATCATCTCGTAGACGGTGCCGGTGTAGAGCGCGTCCCAGGGGCCCAGCAGTCCGCCCGGGGTGAGGGCCATGATCGTGATCTGGGCGTCGGTGACCCGCTCGCCGCTGCCGAGCTCGCGCAGGTCGATGGAGTAGTCGAGCCAGCCCTCGTTGAGGATGGCGAAGGCCCGAATCTGGTAGGGGCCGCGGTCGCCGCTGAAGACCAGGCTGCCGCCGTGGGCGGCCGCGGCGCTGGGGAGGGCGAGCACGACGAGGGCGGCGAGAGTCAAGATGAGCAGCCGGCGCCGAGTTTCCTTTGTTCGACCGCCGCCTGACGGTGTCTGGATTCCCGCCTTCGCGGGAATGACGGAGGGGCGTGGGAATGGCGAAGGGCGCAGCATTGCTGGTGACGGGCCGGAGCAACACGACCCGCTGACCGCGCGAGGGCGGCGACCCCTCACTAGCCCGTCCCCGCCGTGCCGACCACGCGCTGCAGCGCGGCTTCGATTTCGGCCGCTCCGACCAATCCCTCGAAGCGCGCACTGACAAGTCCATCCGCATCGATCACGAACGTCCAGGGCTCCGTCTGCAGACTCCAGGCCTGGAACGCCGGCGTGGGCGCCAGGCGCCCCTCGGCGCGGGCGACGGCAAGATCGAAGGGCTCCAGGTGGACGAAGCGCACGCGGTCGCGGTAAGTCTCGTGCAGCGTCGCCAGCTCGTCGTAGACCGGCCCGCACATGTGCGAGACGCAGAACCGCGGCGTGCTGAACTGCACCACGAGCGGCCGCCCTTCCGTGAGCGCTTCCGCCACGGTGACGGCGTACATGTCCGGCACTGGCTCCTCGGCGCTGGAAAGCTGCTCGACACCGGCGACATCGTCGAGCGTGGGGTGGTCGATCGGGGGCGCCGCCATGCCGACGCCCAGCGCCGAGGGCTGCGAAATGACGTTGAACGCGGCCATGGCCCGGAACGCATCGGCGTCCGGCGAATCGACCGTCAGCTCGGCGGACCAGATGCCGGGCGTGTCGAACTCGACCGCCTCCACCACGTAGTAGCCCCGCGTGTTGACGTGAAGGTGCACGAAGCCGTCGTCGTGGATATGTGGGGTCGTGGTGCGGGTCTCGTGAAACGCCGCGGGCCGCGAGAACTTGAAGTGCGTCGCCGGACCGTCGAGCAGCGAGAACCGGACCTCAACCGCGGCCTGATCAATGCTGACGCCGTCGTTGGCGACCACCGTGAAGGGGAATCGGTTGGGGCCGACCACGAACTCCGTCGCCGTGGGAAAGACGTTGACGTCGTCGCGCTCGGCGGGTTCGCCGCAGGCCCCGGTCGCCATCCCCGCGACGGCGATTCCCATGCCCATGAGCAGGCGTCGCCGCGAAATGCCAACGGGTGTGGAGCGTCTCACCGACGCCCACTGTCCGGCGGCGGCAAGCTGATACCCTCGTGACTCATTAGCAGAGACGCCCTCGCACTATAGCGGGCAAGCCGAGTTGGTGGCCGCACCAAAACTGACCGAGAGCGACCAGGATCACCTCCGCGCCATCTATGACGCGGGGGGCGGACGCGCGCAGATTGCGATGGGCCGCGTGGCCGAGGTGGCGGGCAACTCGCCGGCATCGGTCACCGTGGCGGTCAAGCGATTGCACGCACGCGGCCTGGTGGACTACAAGCGCTACAAGGGCGTGCGCTTGACCCCCGACGGTGAGCGCATGGCGCTGGAGATGGTGCGGCACCACCGCCTGATCGAGCGGTTTCTGGTGGAGTTCCTCGGCTACGACTGGAACGACGTGCACGAGGAGGCCGACCGCCTGGAGCACGCGATCTCCGAGGAGCTGGAGCGCCGCATTGCGGCCAGGGTGTCGGACCCCACCACCGATCCCCACGGGGACCTCATTCCCACTGAGGCTCTGGAAGCCGTGGACGACGAGGCCGTCTCGCTGACCTCCGCCGCTGCGGGGCAGCGAGTCGCCGTGGCTCGCGTGTCCGACCGTGACCGGGCGATTCTGGCCTACCTGGCCGAGATTGGTCTGGTACCCGGAGTGAGCGTCCAGGTGCGTGAGCGCCTGCCCTTCGACGGTCCGCTCGAGATTCGCATCGGCGACCAAACCCATCACCTGGGCCGGTCGGTCTCCGATCGCGTGTTCGTGCTGCCGGACGACCAGTACGCCGACGGCGACTGAGGCGCCGTCGCCCCCCATTTGGGCGCGGTGGGCGGGATTGAAACCCGGCCCCTACCCGCCGCGTCTGCTGTAGGGGCGCCTCTTGTGGGCGCCCGCCCGCCGACCCATGGAGCAATTTGGCCGCTGTGGGTTCAACGCCTTAAACGACCGAGGCCCCGCGCGATGGCGGGGCCTCGAACGGTGGTCGGCGTGGACTAGAAGTCCATGCCGCCCATGCCACCACCGGCGGCGGCGGCGGCAGACGCGGCCGCGACGGCGTCTTCGTCGTCCGGCGCGTCGGCGATCAGGGCTTCCGTCGTCAGAATCATGCCCGCGATCGACACGGCGTTCTCGAGGGCCGACCGGGTGACCTTGGCCGGGTCGATCACGCCGGCCTTGACCAGGTCAACGTAGTCCTCGTCAACCACGTTGAAGCCGATGTTCATCGATCCCTCGGACACCTGGCGTCGACGAACCTCCTCGATGACGACCGAACCGTCGGCGCCCGAGTTGGTGGCGATCCAGCGCAGCGGCTCTTCGAGCGCCCGTCGCAGCGCCTGCGCGCCCACCAGCTCGTCGCCGCCGAGGGTCTCCTCGACGCCGTCGAGCGCGCTGGCGGCGTTGAGCAGGGCGATGCCGCCACCGGGGACGACGCCTTCCTCGATCGCCGCGCGCGTGGCGGACAGCGCGTCCTCCACGCGGTGCTTCTTCTCCTTGAGCTCGGTCTCCGTGGCCGCCCCGACGCGAATCACCGCCACGCCCCCGGCCAGCTTGGCCAGGCGCTCCTGCAGCTTCTCGCGGTCGTAGTCTGACGTGGTTTCGTCGAGCTGGCCCTTCAGCTGGGTGATGCGGGCCTGCACGGCCGATTCGTCGCCCGCGCCCTCGACGATGGTGGTGTCGTCCTTGTCGGCCACCACGCGCCGGGCCGTGCCCAGGTCCTCCAGGATGATGCCGTCGAGACGCCGGCCCATGTCCTCGGAGATGACAGTGCCGCCGGTGATGACGGCGATGTCTTGCAGCATCTCCTTGCGGCGGTCGCCGTAGCCGGGAGCCTTGACCGCCAGCACATTGAGCACGCCGCGGAGCTTGTTCACCACCAGAGTGGCCAGCCCCTCGCCCTCGACGTCCTCGCCAATGACGACGAGCTCTTTCTTGCCGGCCTGGGTCACCTTCTCCAGCGTGGGCAGGATGTCGTTGACCGACGAGAGCTTCTTGTCGGTGATGAGGATCAGGCCATCCTCGATCGACGCTTCCATGCGGTCCTGGTTGGTGATGAAGTAGGGCGAGATGTAGCCGCGGTCGAACTTCATGCCCTCCACGTACTCGATCTCAAACTCGAGCCCGCGAGACTCCTCGACGGTGATGGCGCCGTCCTTGCCGACCTTGTCCATCACCTCGCCGATGAGCTGACCGATGTGCTCGTCGTTGGCGGAAATCGAGGCGATCTGCCCGATCTCCTCGCGACCGCGCACCTGGTTGGCGTCGGCCTTCACCTGCTCGACGACCATCTCGACGGCGGTGTTGAGGCCGCGCTTGATGATCATCGGGTTGGCGCCGGCGGCGACGTTGCGCAGCCCGGCCTTGATGATGGCCTGGGCCAGCACGGTGGCGGTGGTGGTGCCGTCACCGGCGACGTCGTTGGTCTTGCTGGCCGCCTCTTTGATGAGCTGGGCGCCCATGTCCTCGAAGTTGTCCTCGAGGTCGATGTCCTTGGCGACGGTGACGCCGTCATGGGTGACCGTGGGCCCGGAGTACTTCTTGCCCAGTGCCACGTTGCGACCCTTGGGGCCGAGCGTGGTCTTGACGGCGTTGGCCACCGTATCGATACCCTTGACCAGCTTGGCGCGGGCCTCGGTATCGAGCAGGATCTCTTTCGGCATGCTGTCGTTCCTCCGACCAGCCCGTTATCGGTGCGTGCGCGTTGGGGCCTCTAGCAATCTGCCGGCGAGGGCGCCCGACGCCACGGCAAGGGCTTTGGGGTGTCTTGGTGCGAATTACGCACTAGGTCCGTCCGCAAAATTGTAGGGAGCGGCCAAGTCGAGCGTCAAGCTTGAGTCGATAGGCATTGATGGTCATTTCGGTTCTGCTACGGGCAGCGTAGGCAGGCGCCGGTCCGGCAGCTGGTCCGTCCCATCGGCCCGGCGCCACACGCTGGCTACTGTCGCCGTACCGTACGAACTTCGTAGGACTTCATATGGAAACTCCAGCATGAAGGTCTTTTGACGGATGCTGGGTGCTACCGTTGCGCCATGCTGTCGCGCTTTGAGCGGGCCGTGTATTTGGCTACAGCGATCGTGGTCGTTGTGGCGATTCTGTGGCCTCTGGTCCGCGATGAGTTGGACGGCGCGCCGCTGGCGTCACTCGTGGAACCGCTGTCACTGGCGCCCACGGACGCCATTGGCAGCGCGCCCTTTCCGACCTTCAGCAGCGACACCGTCGACATCAGCGGCGTTGGGCCCGGCTCACACACGGTGGACCTGGCCACCGGCGTCTACGTCGCCTCAGTTTACGGAGACACGACGGAACTCGACGTGACCATGCAGACTCTGGACGGGCGCAGCACCATGACGTGGGGGCGAGTGCCGTATGCGTCGTTTGCCGTGGGCGTCCAGGTCGAAGCCGCGCTTTACCCAGGGCCGGCGCGCATCGTCGTCGTTCCGCCGTCGGACTACACACGGTGGGGCATCCGCTTCGCGCGCTACGCCTTCCCGGACTCGCCGGCTCGCCCATAGGGTCGCTGCGACTCGTCCAACACACGCGATAGCCGGCAGGTAAAGCGCGCCGCCGCCACTCTTCCCATGGCCGCACGTGGAGCTCGCGGGCGTTGTGGCGGTTTCTCGGCGCGTGCCACACTGACGCAATCCCTCCCGCGGCGGCCTGATCCATGCGCCTGTCCATGCGAAGCGACTACGGGGTCCGCGCCCTCACGGACCTGGCGATGCATCACGGGCAGGGTCCGATTCAAAGCGCGGACGTGGCGCGGCGCATGTCCATCCCGCCGGTCTACCTGGACCAGGTGTTCAGCGCGCTGCGCAAGGCCGGGCTGGTGCGGAGCACGCGCGGTCCGCAGGGCGGCCACGAACTGGCGCGCGGACCCGACGCCATCACCATGAGCGACATCGTCACCGTGCTCGAAGGCCCGCTGCCGATCCTCGATTGCCTGGAGGACGCGTCGGCCTGCGAGCTGACCGATACGTGCTCGCAGCGGCCGGTGTGGGGGCGCGTGCGGACGGCCATCCTGACCTCGCTGGGCGAGGTGAGCCTGGCCGAGCTGGCCGTCGACATGCAGGAAGCCCGCGAGCGGCCCGCCTACAGCATCTAGTCATGGCCTTGGAAATCACCCGCCCACAGCTGGATGACATGGTGACCCATGCCCGCAACGAGGCGCCCCTGGAGTGCTGCGGCATCATCGGCGGCACGGGCGATCGAGCGCTGGCGACCTTCCGCACGCGCAATATCGACCAGAGCCGGGTGCACTACACGATCCATCCCGAGGATCACTACCGGGTCACGCGCGAGATCGAGGACGTGCACGAGTGGGACGTGCTCGGCTTCTACCACTCCCACCCTGCGAGCGAGGCGTTTCCCTCCGCCACGGACCTCCGGCACGCGCTGGAGTCGGGCTACAGCGAGGTCTCACGCTTTGTGATCGTCTCGCTGGCGGACCCGAGCGCCCCGGTGGCGCGCTCGTTCTGGCTCACCGGCGGGGAAATCAATGAGGAGCCGCTGGTGATCGTGGCGGAAGGTGACTCCGATTAGCACCGCCGCGCCCCCGCAAAGCTACGCGCCCACCATGGCCGTCGACGCGCCGCTCGACGACAAGCTCGACGCCCTGCGGGAAAACCTGCGGCGCATGGCGCGGGTGGTGGTGGCCTATTCCGGCGGCGTGGACAGCAGCCTGCTCGCCAAGGTGGCCCACGAGACCCTCGGCGACGAGGCGGTGGCCGTGACCGCGCTCTCAGCCAGTCTGGCCGAATCCGAGCGAGTCGAGGCGGCACGGGTGGCGGCGGGGATCGGCATTCGCCACGAACTCATCCTGACCCATGAGCTCGAGAACGCCGACTATCGTCGCAACGACCGCATGCGCTGCTTCCACTGCAAGGCGGAGCTGTTTGACTGCTTGCAGCGCTACGCCGACGCGCATGCGATTCCCTATATGGTCTACGGACCAGTCGTGGACGACCTGGGCGATTTTCGGCCCGGCATGGCCGCCAGCCGCCAACGCGGGGCGCGCGCGCCGATGGTGGAAGCCGGGCTGCGCAAGGCCGACGTGCGCGAGCTGGCCCGCCGCTTCGACCTGCCAACCTGGGACAAGCCGGCGCAAGCCTGCCTGGCCTCGCGAGTGGCCTATGGAACGGAGGTGACCGTGGAGCGCCTGAGCCAGGTCGAGCGCGCCGAGGCGCTGCTGCGAGCCGAAGGTCTGCACGAGCTGCGCGTGCGCCACCACGACGCCATCGCCCGCATCGAAGTGCCCGCCGAGGCGCTGCCGCGGCTGGTCGACGACGCGGAGCGCCGCCGGCGCATCGTGGACGGCATCAAGGCGCTCGGATTCGCCTTCGTCACGCTGGACCTGGAGGGCTTTCGCTCGGGGTCGATGAACGAGGCGCTGCCGCTTGCCGACGAGGGCAGCTCGTAGGGGCGGCCCTTGTGGCCGCCCGGCGCGGCGTCCCGAGGGCGCCCACGAGAGGCGCCCCTACACGACTCCCTTCGACGTAGGGGGCGCTCGTGTGGCTGCCCGTGGGTGCGGCTGTGCGCCGTCGCCGGTGTCAATCCAAACCGATGCCAGGTGACGTGTCTATTCGGGAATAGGACGAATCACCGGATCATCCGGCTTCCGCGTCGCGCATCGCGCGTTCCTCGGAAAGCAACACCGCCGCGTCGACGACGAGATCGGTTGGAGAACGCTGGGCCAGCCGCTCGCGCCAATCGGCGCACGCCAATTCGTGCTCCAACGCGCTAACGACCACGGCGCTCACGGTGCGGTTGTGCGCGCGGGCGTGGCGGCGGAGCCGTTCGTGCAGGTCGTCCGGGATGTTTCGGATCTCGAGAGTGGCCATGTCAAGAGCCTAGCCCGAAAAGCATGGGGCTCTGGCGACCAATGAACCACTTAGCCTTGCTCTTCAGACTCATCCACCACGATTGCAACTCACCGAACAGCCGTATTCCCATCGCCGCCGGTAGACTGCCGGTCGCTCGCGTGCCCGGGATCCCTGGGCAGGTGCACCGTCATTTCGGTGTATTCGCCGGGCTCGGACACCGGAATGATCTGCCCGCCGTGCTCCCGGACGATCTCGTGGGACAGCGTCAAGCCCAGCCCGGTGCTGCGGCTGCTCTCCTTGGTGGTGAAAAAGGGGCTGTAGATCTTGGCCATGCCCTCGGGCGTCATGCCCACGCCATTGTCGCGGATGGTCACCTCCACGCCCTCGGCCGTTCGTCGACTCCCGATCCGCAGCTCGGGCGCGTAGTCGTCGCCGGATAGCCCCGCCCGCTCCGCCACGGCGTGGCAGGCGTTGGTCACCAGGTTGGCGAAGACACGCGCCAGGTCCTCCGGCACCGCGACGATCCGGCCCACGTCCGGGTCCAGCTGCTGGCGGACTCTGGCCGAGAACCCGGGCGTCTGAGCCTGCGCCGCCTGGAAACCCAGATTGACCTGTTTCGCCAATAGCTGATTCAGGTCCACCCGCTCGAAGGACCCCGCGCCGCGCCGTCCCATCGCCAGCAAGTCCGCGATGATCCGGTCGGCGCGTTCACTGTGCATCACGATGCGCTGCATGTTCTCCACCAGGTCCTCGGTCAACTCGTCCACCGTCTCCAGGTCGCCGTCTTCTGGCTGCTCGGGCGCTTCCTTGATCTGACCGGCGATGACCTCGGAATTCGCGGCGAAGTTGCGGATGAACTGCAGAGGGTTGCGGATCTCGTGCGCGACGCCGGCGGATAGCTCCCCCAACTCGGCCAGCTTCTGCTGGCTGATGATGCGGTCCTGGCTCTTCCGCAGCTCGTCCAGGGTCTCTTCCAGCGTGGCGTTCTTCTCCTGCAGCTCGTTGGAGAGCTTTTGCACCAGATCAAGCTGCATCGCCCGAATGGAGCTCTGCCGGAGGGTCTCCAGCGCCAGGCAGGCCTTGGAGACTTCGTCGTTGCCTCTGGGCTCGATGCGGTACTCGAAGTCGCCCATGCCCAGACGGCGGATCCAGGCCTCCACCGCAATCGTCCGAATCCCAACGTGAAGGACAAGGGCGGCCTTCGCCAGCGCCACCGCCAGCGTCGTGGCGGCAAGGACGATCAACACTACGTTGCCGTGCAGCACGGCGAACACTGTGGTGACTGCCAAGAGGCCGATGACCACGAAGATCAGCAGGAAGTGCTGAATCGAGTAGCGCCGGATGGAAAACTTCGACAGCCCGAACGGATCGTTGTGTTCGAGGGGCTGGTCGGTGACCGGGTCCGGGCTGCTCATCGCATCAATCTCTCTGGGGCCGGTTTCATTTTGCCCTGAATGCCTTGCCCCTTCGCCGCACACTGTAGTCTCGCAGCGGCGTGGCTGACATGGCGGGCCGACGGGACACTTAGCAATGGACGACCCATCGCCTGACCCGGACACCAGAACCTACGGTTGCCACGGCTGGGGCTGCCTGATCGTGGTGGTGATCGCCGTAGTGGTGGTGATCTTGAACGTCACCGGCATCTACGTCCCGCCGTGATCCGGACCCGGCGGCTTAATTGCGAGATTCGCGGTCGCTAATATCTAGACAAATAATCTAGCCAGGAGATTCGCATGACCGACTGGCCCCTGCATGACGCCAAGAACCGCTTCAGCGCCCTGGTCGATTCGGCCCTCGCCGGCGATCCGCAGCGAGTGACCCGCCGCGGTCGGCCCGCGGTAGTGGTGCTGGCGGTGGACGAGTACGAGCGACTTCGCCATCTGGAGAAGACCAACGCGCCCACCTTCATTGAGCATCTGCTCGCCATCCCCAAGGGCGGGCCGGATGACCTGTTCGATCGGGCCCCGGTGAAAGCTCGCGACGTGGAGTGGTGATGTATCTGCTGGACACCAGCGTGGTATCCGCCCTCCGCCGGCCCGACCGTCACCCCAGGCCAATCGCGTGGCTTCAGGCCCAGCGGCCATCCGACCTGTACCTGAGCGCCGTGACGATTGGCGAGATCGAACGCGGCATCGCCCAGCAGCGGCGCCGCGACCCGTCGTTTGCGCAGGAGCTGTCCGGCTGGCTGGACCGGGTGCTCGCCTGGTACGGCGACCGGGTGCTCGACGTCGACGTTTCAACGGCACGACGCTGGGGGCGTCTTTCCGGCGACCTCGGGCACGAATCCGCCGACCTGATCATCGCGGCCACGGCGCTGGAGCACGGTCTGACCGTAGTTACGCGCAACGTCAGTCACTTCGAGCCAGCCGGAGTCGAGGTGTTCAATCCCTCTGTCGGAACCGGGCCGTCCGCCGACGGCTGAACACCGAGCGAACGCCTGATTGTTCAGGAAGCCAGCGAGGTGCTGGGGATCTATCAGGTTTGCGACAAGGCCATGGAGCGGAAGACGGGATTCGAACCCGTGACCCTCTCCTTGGCAAGGAGATGCTCTACCACTGAGCCACTTCCGCCGGGCGGGACTGGCCCGCACAGTATTCTAGCGCGGCGTGCCGTCACCCGCGGGCCGCGCGTCCGGCGGAGACGGGTCGGATTCGGCTGCGGCTTCGGGATCGTCGGCCAGCTCTTCGAGCAGGCGGGTCAGAAGCTCCGCGAGCGGCGCGCGATAGCCGGCGGGGATGCCGCGTTCGCCCAGGGCGTCGGCCAGCGCCGCGTCGGCGGCCCGAAAGTGCCAGGCGCGAAGAGCTCGGTCGAGCGCCGGGCTGGCGGCGGATACCACGGGCGCTTCGCCGAGCAACCACGCCGTGCCGCCGCCCTCGGCGGCGAGTCCCGCCTGCTCGACGAGGCGACCCAGCTCACGCGCGGCGAACACGCTCGGCGCCCCCTGGCCCCGAGCCCAGCGATTGACCGTGCTGGGGCTCACGCTGACGCCGCCCGCCTGAAGCTCGGCCGCCACCTCGTCCAGCGTGCGGTCGGCGTAGCCCATGTAGGCCCGCAACCGCCGGGCGAACTCACTCCGCCCCGGCTGCGGGGAGTCACCGCGGCGCGTGTCGCCGGTCACCATGCCGTAAACAAATTCATTTCCTAAGAATACATCCTTTATTGGCGGAATCAACCAAATATGGTAGTATCTCGCAAGCTGAGGGTGGTCAGTAGTTTCTCGATTCGATTCGCAAGGTGGTGCCGGATGGCGCGTGCAGGATCGGCGGTGCGCGTCCAGTCGGGGCAGAAAGACGATTCCGACCGCAGGTCCGCGCTCGCTTCGCGCCTGGCGCGCGAGCCCCAGATCGCCGCGCTCGAGGTGGTGGCGGCATGGGCCGAAAAGCGGGGCGCCTCACCCAAGTCCGTGGACGGCATGCGCGAGGTCATTGCCGTGTTCGCCGCCGCTTCCGACGCGCCAAACCTCGACCTGGCCATGCGCGCGCGGCGACGCCGGATCGTGGGGGAGTTTCGTGGGACGGCATCCGTCCCGTAGTCCGCATCGACCTAGCCGTCAGTCGCTGACCCCCATCCCCGTATCGAGTACGGGACAGGCTCCAGCCTTCCCCCTCTCAGGTGGAAGGAGTTCAGTCAGGACCCCTACCTGCCGCGCCCATCAGTCTGCACACCCTACGTGAAGCGGCCTGGATTCCCGCCTCCGCGGGAATGACGGACAGGGGGCGCGAGTGACGCGTGGTTTGGTGCAGTGATCCGGCGCGGCTAGTCGATCGGATCGAAGAACGTCAGGTCCTGGCCGAAGTTGTCCATGGCTTCGACCACGTCGCCCCGAAGCTTGACGCGAATGTCGCGCGTGCGGTGCCGCAGGACGACCTCGCTTGTTGGCGGATCGAGTCTGAACGTGATGCGCCGGCCGACGGGCGGCTCGGCCACCATGAGATAGCGCCCCGTGCGCGGCGTGGTCGCAACCGCGCCCTCAACCGCGACGGCGGCCATTTCCGCCCAGGCCGGAATGCGCACGAAGAGCGGTCCGGGCCGCGTGAGGGTCACGCCGAGCACGCCGCTTGGATAGGGCGACTCGACCTCGATGGCGTCGGTCCGGTGGTCGAACAGCAGGTTGATCCAGTGGCCCGCGGCGTCGGACCGGGTTGCGTCGCGATAGGCCTCGCAGAGCGACGCCACGGCGCCGCCGACGATGTCCATATTGAACGAGATGCGGCTGGCGTCGACCGGCCGGTGGCCGTACGGCGCCGGGAAACCGAAGGCGCCCAGATGACGCCGGGCCACGTCGCGGCGCCCGTCATCGCCCTCCGCACCGGATGGCTCCCGGATCCACGACACGTCACGCAGCTGGCTCGGCAGCAGATGCCCGCGCAGGATGCGCTCGGCGTCGTCGTAGGCCTCGGGGTGTCCCCAGCGGCCGAGAATGAGCGCCGTTTCCAGAATGTCGCTGGTGTTGTTGACCTCGCCCCAATCGGGCTGTGCGTCCGGCAGGCTGCTCTCGATGACCCAGCCAAGCTCGTCGCGAATCTCCCAGAGGCCGCGGCTGTAAAACGTCCGCACGCGCTCCATCAACGGCGCGTCATTGAGCAGGTCGGCCAGCTGCGCCAGCGAGGACATGACGCAGGTGGTGGAGTGCGTGTGCGGGCCGAATCGCTCCGTGTTGTAGCTGCCGTCCGCCGTGAAATGGTCCGCCACGGCCTTGTTCTTGAGCCGGATGGCCAGCTCCAGCGCCGGGCCGTAGCCCGTGGTGCGGTAGTACTTGACCAGCGGACCGATGGCGCGCCCCACGCCGCGGATGAACGTGGTTTCGACCTTGACGTCGATGCCGTGAACGCGGGCGGCGCCTTCGTAGTCCCAGTCGCGGTCGGGGTCCCACAGCTCGTTGATCGCCGCAATGCTCGCCTCGGCAATCTCGCGCGCCCGTGCGGAGTCCCGGAAGCGCGCCAGCGCGTAGAGCGCGTGGAAGCCTTCGCGCACGTTGTGCGGGCGGAGGTTCACCAGCGGACCGTCGATCACTTCGCGGTTGAGCGGCAGCGGCAGCGGTCCGCCATAGGAAAAGAACGCCGCCCGCGCGTGCTTCTCGACCGCCGCCTCGTCGATCGGAAACCCCAGGGACTCCGCCGTCAGCAGCGCGTTGAGGTGCCGCCCGGGGACATGGGCCTCGGAGTGCACCGAGCTGAAGGCCAGGCGCGGATCGGGCCACACCTCGGAGCGAAAGAACGGGATGTCGTCATCGTCCGCGTTGAACACGCTGGCCATCGTCCGGGCGCCCGCCTCGATGGCGGCGGCGATGTCGGTGGTGTTGACGTTGCGCAGCTTCATGGGAGACTCGCGAACCTGCCGCTCAACCGGGCGGAGTATAGGCGCGCCCGCCATGTCCAGCGACGCTCACGTCACGACGGACGAGCACCGCCAAGCGCTGGCGCGTCCCCCGGCCACGATCCGGGCGCACGCTGTCACGCTGCACGGACCGCGGCTGTTGCTGCGCCCGCTGACGGAGAGCGACTGGGAATCGCTGCTGGCCTGGAACAACGATCCGGAAGTGCTCGCGTGGGCCGAGGGCGACGCGATCGAGACGCGCACGCTGGACGAGGTGCAGCGCATCTATCGCTCGATTTCGGTCAATGCGCACTGCTTTCTCATGGAGCTGGACGGCGAGCCCATCGGCGAATGCTGGCTGCAGCGCATGAATCTGGAACGGCTGGTGGCGCGACACCCCGGCGAGGACGTGCGGCGCATCGACATCGCCATCGGCCTTTCGGCGCTGTGGGGGAAGGGGCTGGGCCGCGAGGCGGTGGGGCTGCTGCTCGATTTCGGGTTCCGCCACGAGGGCGTGGACGTGATCTATGCGTGCGTCGACGCGGGCAACGTGCGCAGCCGGCGCATGTTCGAGTCGCTGGGGTTTGCGGTCGAGGCAGGCACGGACTCATCCGGGCGCGCGAGCGACGGTGAGTTCGATCTGGCGCTCAGAAGGATCGACTACGACGACGCTTGGCTCACAGATTGACCAATACCAACCCAGCCAGCGCCGCCGCGATGCCGAGCAATGTGACGGGGCCGTGTCGCTCGCGCCAGACGATCCAGCCGGCCAGGGTGATGAGCAGCACGGTGCCCGCGCTGTGCACCGGAAAGGCCACCGCGCCGGGCACCTCACGCAGCGCGGCGAGGAAGAGCCAGAGTTGCGCCACGTTGCACAAGCCGAGGCCAACGCCCATCACGATCGGCAGCGGGACCCACGACAGCACGCCTGCCTGACCCGGCTGGCGCAGCGGCGGACCCGGACCTTCGCTCCAGCGTCTGATGGCGAGCGTTGCGCCCGCCGTCACCGTTGCGCCCGCGAATGTCGCGAGCACGAACGCGTCGCGATCGGCGGCGGGCGAGACTTCGCTGATGACCTTCCACAAGATCAGCGTGCCCGCGGTGAATCCCAGCAGCCCGACCACCACCGCCCAATAGAGGCCCACCCGCGCCGCCGGCAGCATGGGCATGCGGCGGTAGGCAATGAGCGGCGCCGCAACGACCAGCAGCGCGATGCCGACCAGCGTGACCGCCGCGGCCGGCTCGCCGAACACCACCAGCGACACGGAGATCGGCGCCAGCAGCGACAGCGACCCCAGCGCAAAGGTGATCCCTACGCCCCGCTGCCCGAGCATGAAGTACTGCAAGACGATGAGCACGGCGAAGCCGACGCCGTTGAGCGCTCCCACCCAATAGGTCAGCGCCGAGGCCTCCCAGCCGCCCCGCGCCGCCACCCAAACCAACGCCACCAGCGTGGCGAGCGCGTAGTTCGTGCCGGTCACATGAAAGTAGTGCCTGCGCCGCCGCTGCGCCGAACGCTGAATCAACCCAAACGACACCGCCAGCGCCACGGCGGCCATGAGGTATCCCATAACGGCGGCTAGGCTCCCATATCTGGGCGCCGCGCCGTTTCCGGATTCCCCCTCATCCTCACCTTCTCCCGCCAGGGGAGAAGGGACCGGACCCGATTCCATGGCGCCGCGGGCGTTGATTCGGTGGCCAGGGCTGCGCGCAGCCCGGGAGTTCACCTCCCCGCGAGCCGGTGGCCAGATCCCCCGCTCCCCACCGAGGGAGAGGGTTGGAGCCTGCCCCGGACTTGATCCGGGGGTGAGGGGGACTAGGTCGGCACCGTGTCGTCCGTCAGATCGATCCGCACCACGTGCCGCCGACGTCCCAGAGGTCCCAGTTCTCGTGCGCCCACGGCCCGAAACATGGGCCTGAGCCCGCCAAAGCGGTAGCTCGGGGAGTCGGGATCGACCGGATAGGCCTCAACCGCCTGCGCGCCCTGCTCACGGGCGTAGTCCAGGGCGGCCCGCAGCAGACGCGACGCCAGCCCGCGGCCGCGCAACCGCCGCGGCACGTAGAAGCAGGTCAACGCCCAGACCGACGGATCGTCGGCGCGGGCGGCGCCGGGGACCGCCGACGTGTTGGGCCTTGGGAACGTGGGGCGCGGCGCGATCGAGCACCAGCCAATGGGCTCGCCGCCGGCGTAGGCCAGGATGCCCACCGACACGCCCGCCACCACCCGCGCCCGCATGCCGTCCTTCCGCGTTTCCCGGTCGAGCCGCCGGTTCTCCGCCGCCGTCGCCCGGTAGGGCATGCACCAGCAATAGGACGGCCCGCCCCGCGCCTCGAACAGCCGCTCGAAGTCAGTCCACGTCGACGCCTCAACCGGCCGAAAGGTCAGATCGGCGGACAGTTCTTCACTCATGAGGCAACCCTAGCGACCTGGGCCGCCGAGCACACCTGGTCGAACGGGCGAGTAGTGTGTATCGCGCATTCACCTCACCGCCCGCAGGCCGAGGGTCCCCATGGCCGGAGTTCAGTTGAGCATCCCTGAGGAAGACCGCGACCGGTTTGCGCAACAGGCGGAACCGTTCAATTCCCCGGTGGACCTGCGGAGGTTCTTCAACGAGTGCGACACCCGCCGCGGCGCCGGTACGGAGCCCAATTGGGATGAGCATCTGCGCGAGATCGAATCATCGCGGGCGACGGGATTTCCCAACGATTGACCTTCGTCGACAGCGATCTGTGCATTTGCGCCGTTGGGGCGGGGAGCTGGAGGTTCAGCGAGTGGTCCAATTGAGGGCGCGGCCGCTGGGCTGCGGATCACAGAATATGTGAAACTGTGACAATGAGAAACATCACGGTCTCCGTGGACGATGCGACGTACCGGCGCGCCCGCATTCGCGCGGCGGAGTTGGACACGTCGGTGTCGGCACTCGTGCGCAACTTCCTGAGGAGCCTGGCGGCGGGCGACGAGAGCTCCCCGCCAAGCGTCGGGCCGCATATGGGCGCGGAAGCCGAGACACCGCTGCAGCGCCGGCGCCGCAAGCTTCGCGAAGTGTTTGCAGACTTCGACAGACGAGGCGTGGGGCTGGACCCGCGGCACAACTTGCCGCGGGAGGAGCTGTACGACCGCGCTCGGGCCAGGGCGGAAATCACCGAGGCTGCAGCGGAGCGGCCGGCGCAGTCGAACGAGTAACCGTTGTGCGCCTCGTCGATACCAACGTGCTCATCTACGCGGCGGGCCGAGCGAAGGTCGAATCTGACAGGCGCCGTCGGGCGCGACAACTCCTGACGGAGCCTGACCTTGCCGTGCCGGTGCAGGTGCTGCAAGAGTTCTATCACCAGGCCACGCGGCCGACCCGGCCGGGTCGGTTGACTCACAGTCAGGCGGTGCGGTTCCTCGAGCCCATTCTGAGATTTCCAATTCAGGCCATGACGCTTGAGGTGTTTTCTTCCGCCATTGCCATCAGCCAACGGTTTCAACTGTCGTATTGGGACGGCGCGATCCTTGCCGCTGCGCGCGCCGCCGGATGTGACGCGGTGTATTCCGAAGACTTCAACTCGGAGCAGGACTACGACGGCCTGCGGGTGATCAATCCGTTTCGCGAGGCCTTGGAGTCGTGAGCACCAGCACTCCATCGCAGTTGGTCCTTGCGAATGCTCCACTGCCAGGTTCCGGCAGGTGCCGCGTGAGCCTGCATAGGACAGCCTTCAGCAAGGGCTCGTTGGCGGTCTGTATGTGGTCGTTGTCTCTTGCGGAAGGAGGTCGCCCGCGAAGCGGTCCAGCCAGAGAAAGCCGATCAGGAATGAGCAGACGCAGGAAACGCTGCCGCTGCTGAAGATCCTGGCCCTGGGCGACCGGCAGATCGCGGCGGGTGAGGCGCAGCCGGCGTCCGACACCGTCGCGCAACTGCGGGAGCGGCAACCGGCCGCCTGACCTAGCCGCCTACGCCGCTCCGTTTTCCGATTCGGCCCCGCAGAGGTAGCGCCACCAGTCGTCACGCAGGGCGGCGATGCGGTCGCTGGCGGAGCCTTGCCATTTGTGGCGGTTCACGTTGTCCCGGAACAGGCGCCACATCTCGAGGCTGTCCCAGCCGGTGGCGTCGAAATGCCCGCGCTGGGGCTCGGCGGCGTGATAGCGCACCTTGAACATGAAGCGCGGCCGGTCGGTGAGGTTGGGCTGGGCACAGTGCCAAACGGCGTCGTGAATGAAGGCGATGCGCCCGCCGGGACCGGCGAGGTGCTTCTGCCCGGCGATGTTTCGGTAGCGCGAGATGTCATGGGCCACGTCGCGCAGGTGCGAGCCTGGCAGGATCAGCGTGGGTCCCATCTCGCGCGGCACGTCGTGGGTGAAGTAGGCGATGAGGACGTGATAGCGATGCAGGTCGTCGCGCGTCAGCCGGCGTCCGGCCCGGTCGTGATCGACGTGCCAGGCCTGAGAGCTTCGCTGGCCCGCGGGCGTGATGTGCAGGTAGGAGTGGTCGTGGACGTAGGACGGTCCAAGCAGCGTGGCGAGAATGCCCTTCACTCGCGGCAGCTCGAGCACGGCCTGCGTGGCGGGCGAGGTGTCCAGGAAGGCGTCGGGAATCTTGGGCTCCCAGCGGGCGTCGCGGGGCGCGCGGAGCTGTTCTTCATAGACGGCTGCGTTGAGGTCTTCGGGAACCAAATCGTCGAACTCGATGAAGCCGTCCATCACGAACTGGGCCATCTGGCGCATATCCAGACGCGCGGCGGTCTCGGCGGGCGGGGCGGCGGTAGTCATGGGGCAGGCACCATCCTCTCCAGCACGAATTCATGGTCGAGGTGACCAGGATCGAGGTCGCTTGGCGGTTGGGGTAGCTGGATGACGCGCCAGCCGTCGCGCATGGCGTCCAGCACGCTGGCGTAGGGCGGCTCGTCGGCGTCGCCGGTCTTCATCTGGCGGTCGTCATCGGACTGCGCGCCGTCGAACAGCGCCCAAGCCACGACCGCCCCCGCGAGGCTGAGACTGCCCGAATGCAGGATGAGGATCTGCTGGCGTTCCTCGGCCATGTCTCCCTCAGATCGATCCGGGCGTGGTCGGGTTCACCGGATCGCGGCGATGCGCCGGGGCCATTATCCAACCGAAAGAGACATCGCGCGACGCGGATTCAGTCAATGGCAGCACTTGCCGCCTGAACCGCTTGGCGCAGGCCGAAGAAGGACTCGTGGGAGTTCTGCGCGCGGCTGCGGCCCTCCGGGTGCCAGTGGGTTTCCAGGCTGATGTGGCCGCGGTAACCGTCGTCCAGCAAGGCGCGAATCTGGGCCGGCCAGTCGAGGTCGCCCTGGCCGATGGCCGTCCAGGCGGTGAGCCCCGTGGCGGGATCGACCTCCGTGGCGTCTTTGGCATGGACGTGGACCATCCAGGGTTTGACCGCTTCATAGCCGGCTCGGAAGTCGTCACCGCCGGAGACGAAGTCGTTGGCCGGATCCCAGATTGCGCGCACGGACGGATGGTCGACGGCCGCTAGGACCGCCGCCGTGTTGAGGCCGGTATTGCCGAAGCAGCTGCGCACGTTTTCCACGCACAGCGTGAGACCGAGGTCCTCGGCGCGTCTCGCCGCATCGAGCAATATCGCCCGGATCGCGGCCAGGCGCGCGGCGGGCAGGCCGCCGCCGTCTGGCAGGCGGGGGCTGGGATTGTCGCCGCCCACGTCGCGGCGTCCGGTGAAGAGCCGCACGCGCGGGCAGCCGATGGCCGTCGCGAAGTCCATCGCCGCTTCGAGCTCGTCCAGGTGCTCGCGCCAGCCGGGCAGTGAGGCGATGTCGTCGGGGTCGGCGTCCGCCAGTGGCAGGGCCTTGAAGGCGGGCGACAGCACCATGGCCGGTTCCAGTCCCGCGACTTGCAGGGCATCGCGCACGCGGGCGTGGTCGTCGGCGTCGGCCGCCTCGATGGGCACGCCCCACACCGTGTCCAGCTCCAGGGCCGTCATGCCGTGTGTTCGAGCAAACGACATGGACGTGTCGAGGTCGTCGCTGACCTCATTGACCACGAGGCTGTAAGTGAACGGGTGGTTGGGCATGGCTAGAGGCCCTGCATGTCGCTTGATTGGATGGCGCAGCCGGAGTGTAGTCGCCGGAGAGGGACGCCTCAGGACCGCCGGCCGCCAGTGAGCCCTGTTTCCTTGCCGGTGCGGATTGGCGCCCCTCTACCCGGCGCGCTCCGTCAGCCCGCCAACGAGGTAAGCGTGGATTCCCGCCTCCGGAGACCTTTGCGTAAATCGAGGGGCGGGGCGGACCATAGGGTGTTGCCAGGTCGAAGAGTGGGGAGCGGGCATATGCAC
>DAOUHO010000024.1:0-13701 GCA_034428595.1 Chloroflexota bacterium
GATCTCATGGGCGGATGGCGTCCAGGTGCGCCCGCCAAGCCGCAGGACGATGGGATTCTCGATGTACGGAGCCCACCGAGCCCGCGCGCGCGCCACGGCCTCGTCGAACGTCAGGCCGGTCAGATCCTCGCCGTCGACGACCGCGCCCGCGCGAAACTGGCCCGCGAGCTTTGCCTGCCGCACGGCCACGAACGTGGTCCAGCCCGCGGCGGCGGCGGCGGCAGCGCCAATGCCACCGGCAGCAGTGGTGATGAGCATCTGGCGACGGGTCATTGAGCAAGTGGGCTCACAGCGCCGTGGATAAATCAGTATAGGAACGCCGCGGGCGATTGCGGCGTGATTGCGGTCTTAGGTGATTTGGTCCATGCGCGCTCATGTCGCCGGGTCCGGCTCCCTCTCCCTCGAGGGAGAGGGATGGGGTGAGTGGGGTCCTGCCAGCGGATCTGGATTCCGGCCTCCGCCGGGGTGACGATCCGGTAGAAGCGACGCATGCGTCGCCCCTTCCAATGCCACACACCCGTCTTGTGGTAGGGTGGCGTCCCGCGCCCACCATGGGCGCAGCGGATTCCTGTGCCATCTCTCCGGTGGGTAGATGGCGTCTCGGCGAGCAGCAATCGCATGGCAAGCCTCATCGACGAGTTCGAACGCGCCCAACTGCGGGACGAGGTTCCCGAATTCAAGGTCGGGGATACGGTGCGTGTCCACGTCACGGTGCGCGAAGGCGACAACGAGCGCGTGCAGGTTTTCGAGGGCACGGTGATTCGTCGGCGCAGCGGCGGCGTGAATGAGAATTTCACCGTGCGACGCGTGACGCATGGCCTCGGCGTCGAGCGCACGTTCCTGCTGCACTCGCCGATCGTGCGGGACATCGAAGTGACGCGCCGCGGCAAGGTGCGCCGTGCCAAGCTGTACTATCTGCGCGACCGCGTCGGTCGCGCCGCTCGGGTCAAAGAGCGGCGCGCCTAGCAACGTCCGAGGGGGTGTGTGGTTCCCGCCTCCTCCCAGCCTCGGATCCATGACCTCCCCCACGAGCGTGCGCTGTTGCAGCGTGGCGTCCGGCGCATTGCCGGGGTCGACGAGGCCGGCCGCGGAGCTTGGGCGGGGCCGGTGACGGCAGCCGCGGTGATCCTTCCGCCAATCGCGTACGCAGACCGCCGCCTGCTGTGGGGTCTGACCGACTCCAAGCAGCTGAGCGCCGCCGAGCGCCGCCGCTGGTGCGCCCGCGTGCGCGCCACCGCCATCGCCGCCCGCGTGGCCTACGTCTCACCGCGCCTGATCGACCGCATCGGCATCGCCGCCGCCTCGCGCCTGGCCATGCTGCGAGCGCTGGACGCGCTGCCGCTGGCGCCCGACCACGTGATCGTGGACGCCTTTCCCCTGCCCGCCGATTGCCGCTACGCCAACGCGCAAGACGCCATCGTCCGCGCCGACGCCACCTGCCTCTCCGTCGCCGCGGCCTCGGTGTGCGCCAAGGTGGCCCGCGACGAACTGATGCAGCGCCTATGCCTTCAGCATCCGGCCTACGGCTTCGGTCGTCACAAGGGCTATGGCACGCCGGAGCACCGCCAAGCGCTGGCCGCCGAGGGGCCGTCGCCGCTGCACCGCGCCAGCTTCCGCCCGGTGGCCGAGTGCCAGCACGTCGCACCGGCCGCATAGCCCCGATCTCGGGTCCGGGTCACTTTGCCTAACCGTCGATCATCTCTCTGCCCTCGGCTCTCGTCCGATCCCCTCTCCCCACCGAGGGAGAGGGTTAGGGTGAGGGGTTTTCCCGTCGACCGCGTGCCGTGTGGACCAACATGACCCACTATCCAATCTCGGATCCGTGAGAGGCTTCCTCACCCAGGTCATCGCCAAGCTGCGCAGTGCCACCCCGGCCCGCCGGGCGCCCGTCGAGGACCGGACCGCGCTGGGCCAGTGGGGCGAAGACCTCGCCGCACGCGAGCTGCGGCGACGCGGGTATGACGTGCTCGAGCGCAACCGGCGCGTCGGCCGCGGTGAGGTGGATCTGGTGGCGCGACACGGACGTACCGTAGTCCTGGTCGAGGTCAAGACGCGCCGCACGGGCGCCTTCGGCGAGGCGCGGGACGCCATCGCCACCGCCAAGGCCCGCCGGCTCGTGGCGCTGGGCCACCGCTATGCCCAGTCCGTCGGCGCAACCGACTGGCGGATCGACGTGGTCGCCATCGACGTCGCGCCCGACGGCAGCCACACGGTGGACATCATCGAAAACGCCGTCTCGGGCTAGCGCCCGCCGCACGCGCCGTGATCGGCTTAAGATTCGGAGTCGAAGTTAAACAGCGAACACGCAAAGGAACTCGCCCGTCCATGGACAACCCACGGCGGCTGTACACGCCTAGTTTACGTCCCAGCCGCTACCATCGCGGCATGGTCCGGGCGACAGTTGCACGCTGGTGGCGTTTGGGGGCCGTGATCCTGGGCCTCGCGGTCTGGGCCACGGCCGGCCCGGCGCTGGCTCAAGATGCGGACTACGCGGTGCCCGGCGGTCATGTCTACACGCAGGCCGCGGGAGACGCCCCGCCAGGCGCCGGATTCCTCGTGAGCGATGCCGACGGCATTCCCTTCTGGACCCGCTTCCAAGAACTGGGCGGTCCGCACGTCGTGGGCTTTCCCGTGAGCCAGCGCTTCGAGTGGCTCGGCTTCACCGTCCAGGTGATGCAGAAGCTGGTGTTCCAGTGGCATCCGGCCACGTCCGAGGTGATGTTCATCAACATCTTCGACGAGCTCCACCGGACGGGATTGGACGACGAACTGGCTCGGCTGCTCGTACCGCGGCATCAGAGCTTCCCAGAAGAGGAAGGGTTCTCCTGGAACGAGGTTATCGGCCGCCGCTGGGGTTTCCTGGACGCCAGCCCGCCAATACGCGACGCATATTTCGGACCAGGCGACCCGTTGCGCTGGTTTGGCCTGCCGACATCCGAAATCGTGCACTACGACGGAATGAGCGCCATCCGCGCGCAGCGGGCCGTGATCCAGCTCTGGCACATCGACACCCCGTGGGCGCGCGCCGGCGAGGTGACTATCGCCAACGGCGGCGATCTGGCGAAGCGCCTCGGCCTGTTTCCGGATTCAGTCCTGCAACCGCGCCGCGAGGGCACCGAACCCGCACCAACGGCCACACCCACCCCGACGGCTATACCCACCCCGACGGTCACACCGGCCCCGACGGTCACACCGGCCCCGACGGTCAGCGTCAGCGGCGACGCGGTCGTGGACCGCATGAACGAGGTGCGCGCCGACCTGGGGCTGCCGCCGCTGACGGCGCACCCGGCGCTGATGCAGGCGGCGCAGGCGCACGCCGATTACTACGTGATCAACCGCAACGATCCCACGTCCGGCGGCCTGCACACGGAAGTGGCCGGAAAGCCCGGTTTCACGGGACGCAGCATCGGTGATCGAGCGGACGCCGCCGGATATCCGCTGGGCTGGGTGGACGAAACGTTCGGCTTCCTGCCGCCCGCGCGCACGCTGGAATGGGCCTTGGGCACCGTGTTTCACCGCTACATGTTCGTGCACCCATCGGCGGTCCACGTCGGCTACGGCTGGGCTTCCGCCGAGGGCACCCGCGCCGCCGTGTTCAACGTGGGGCTTTCGCCGCGCCACACCGCCGACGTGCCATTGCCGTCGGTGATGCCGCGCAGCGCCGCCGTCGATGTGCCCCACACCTGGGACGGGGCCGAGTGGCCCGACCCCGCGCCGGGCGTTACCCGACCGCTGGGACCGCCGATTACCGTGATCTTCGGCCTCCGCGAACGAATCGAGTGGGGCGATGCCACCGTGACGCCGGACGGCGGCGCCCCGGTCGCGGTCACTCGCTCGGTCAGCGAGTGGCGGCGCGCCCTGGCCCTGATCCCCAACGACCCGCTGACTCCGAACACCCTCTATCATGTGCGGGTCACCGGCCAGCGCAACGGCGAACCGTTTGTCGTTGCGACCCACTTCACCACCACATCCTGAGGACCTCAGCGTGCCCTGTATCCGCCATCCCGGACGCTCATGCAGCTGATTTCCGACCTCGGACACTGGGTGCTGGACTGGGCCGACACTCCCTGGGGCGCGCTGGCGCTCTTGGTGCTGGCGTTCTGGGAGTCGAGCTTCTTCCCCATTCCGCCCGACGGCCTGATGATCGCGCTGATGGTGGGCAACCTGCCGTTCACGTTCGGCTTTGCCGCCATCGCCACCGTAGGCTCGCTCACCGGCGCCATGCTTGGCTATTGGATCGGACTCCGGGGCGGGCGGCCAATCCTGAACCGGCTGTTCGCGGAGGAGCGCATCCTTTACGTCGAGCGCCAGTTCCAGCGTCGCGACGTCTGGGCCGTCTCCATTGCGGCGTTTACGCCCATTCCCTACAAGGTCTTTGCCATTGGGGCCGGTGCGTTCCGGCTGGACTTCAAGCGTTTTCTGCTGGCCTCGCTGATCGGACGCGCGGGCCGGTTCTTTCTGGTGGGCGGGCTGATCACCCTCTTCGGCGACCCCATCGAGGCCGCCATCGATGAGTACTTCGATGTGCTGGCCCTGGCCTTTATCGTGGTGTTGATCGCCGGAATCGTCGTGCTGCGCCTGCTCACGCGGCGGAGCCGCCCGGCTTCCGGCTCCGCCGAGTAGCGCCGTGCCTCCGCCGCCCCGCTATCCCGTCGGCGCCGACGCGGTGATCATCGCGCCGTTCGCAGACGGAGATCGCGTGCTCCTGGTGAGGCGCGGCACCCCGCCACCGGGCTGGGCCATTCCGGGCGGATTCGTGGAGCCGCACGAGGACCTGCCGGACGCGGCGCGCCGCGAGCTCCGCGAAGAGACCGGCATTGCCCTGGACTCGCTGGTGCATATCGGCGCTTACGGCCACCCGGACCGCGATCCGCGCGGACGCATCATCGGCATCGTGTTCGGCGCCCGGCTGGCCGCGCCGCCCCCGGTCACCGCCGGCGACGACGCGGCCGACGCGCGCTGGTTTCCGGTGGACGGGCTGCCCGACGAGATCGCCTTCGACCACCGCGACGCGCTGCAGGATGCGATCGAGCGGCTCTGCTGCGGCTGCTGCGACCCTTAGTCCGTCGGCTGCTCCCCAGGGACGTCCACGTGCGCCAGGAAGGCCTCACGCACTTGATGTCGGCGCGTGGCATCCGCGTCGGCGTCGCCGGTTCGCAGGACGTAGAGCCGAGCGAGGCGCTCGGGCTGGCCGGCCGCGCCCTGCAACGCCGAGCCCGGGGCCTCGGTAATCGGTCGTAGCATTCCCCCCGGGTCGCCCACGAGCGGCGGCTCCCCGGCGTCGGGGCCGCCGTTACCACTCGATGCGCCCGTGACGATCTGATCGGTGAGGAAGATTTCCGCGGCCTCCACGCCGGCGGCGCGGGCAATGGCGCGCCTGGTCGCGTTGAACGTCTCCAGCAGTCCTGATTGCGCCTGCCGTGGTCGAGCGCGCCGCTCCCACGCCAGCAGCGGGGGCTGACGATCGATGAGGGCCGCGGCAATGCGCCCCGTCAGTCCGCGTTTGGCCGGGTCGGCGCGGCGCGCCGCTTCGTTCCAGAGCCAATGATCGTCGAACCTCCGGAACGTGCCGTCGTCGAGCGCCTGGTGGAGGCCGGCCAGGGAGGTGAATGGCAATCGGTCACGAACGGCCAGCGAAATCCAAAACGCGGCGACGAGCACCGAGAACGCCGTGACGGTCTTGTGAAAGATCACCTGGCTGTACATGAAGCGGCGGGCCAGCAGGTAGTGCTCCAGCGCCGGCTGGCCTCGCGTCTCGACGTAGACCACATGGTTTCCCGCGCCGTCAGGCCCCAGCCGCATGCGGCGAATCAGGTGCTCGAGCTCAACTCCGCCGTAGCGCACGCCGGCGTTGTGCGCATCGCGCAGCAGATAGTCGAGGCGGTCGACGTCGAAGTGCGACGCGACGAGCTGGCGGCGATAGCGCGGACTGCTACAGCCCTGCAGAAGCGCCCGCACCTCCGCAGCGGCGCCGGGCCGGCCCACATAGGCGTCGATGCCGCACTGCAGCGCAGAATCGCGCCGGATGATCTCGGCGGCCAGGCGCTCGTGATGCATGTCGGATGTCGGGGCCGGATGTGAGGCGGCTGTGGCCGCTAGCTGCAGCCAGTCCGACTCGCAATCGGAATCCATTCCGAGATCAAGTCCGGCGGATGCTGACTGGTGCAGCCGCGCCGCGATCGGCTCGACGACGTGCGACAGCGGGTAGTGCCCCAGGTCGTGCAGCAGGGCCGCCGCTCGGAGCAGTCGCCCCTCGGCGGCGAGGTCAATGCCCGGCGGCGGCTCCGTGGCCTGCAGCCGCCGCCACACCCGGCGCATGATCTCCTGCGCCCCGATCGAATGAGCCAAGCGCGTATGTCGTGCGCCGGGGAACACGAGCGAGGCCGTGCCCAGCTGCTCCAGCCGCCGGAGGCGCTGCACCGCGGGATGGTCCACCAGCGCCAGCAACGGCGCCTCGAGTTCGATCGGCCCGAGCACGTTGTCGTGAATGACCGTTGCCATCGCGTGCAGCGCATCCCCAGCCGGTATCGCGTCCGCGCCAGAGTATCGGTCTCACGCCCCGCGCCCGTCACCACCATCCGATCCGGCGTTGCGAGCGCGGCCCGGTGGTCGTAGCGTAGGGACATCATGGCCAGCGCCACCGCCGCCTCGACCTTCAGCGTGGGCCGGATTGCCCTTGCCGGCGCGCTGCGTCGCGCCATCGGCGACGACTGGGTTATGTCCGAGCCCGACGAGGTGGCCATCTACGCCTACGACGGCTCGGTGGAGCACGCGCTGCCCGACGCGGTCGTGTTCCCGCGGGACGCCGCCGAGGTTCAGGCGGTGGTGCGCATCGCCCACGAGCTTGGCGTGCCCATCATCGGCCGCGGCGCGGGCACGGGGCTCAGCGGCGGCGCGATCGCCGCGTGCGGCGGCATCGTGGTGAGCACCTCGCGCATGAACCGCATCCTCGAGGTGGACTACCGCAACATGCGCGCGGTGGTGGAGGCCGGCGTGGTGAACGCGGACCTCAGCGCGCACACTTCCGGCTACGGGTTTCACTACGCCCCGGACCCGTCGAGCCAGGCGGCCTGCACCATCGGCGGCAATATCGCCACCAACGCCGGCGGCCCCCACACGCTGCTCCACGGCGTGACCACCAACCACGTGCTGGGAGTCGAATTCGTCACCCTCGACGGCCGCATTGTCAACGCGGGCGGCGCGGCCCTGGATCATCCCGGCTACGACCTGGCGGGGCTCTTCTGCGGCAGCGAGGGCACGCTGGGCATCGCCACCAAGGCCGTCGTCCGCCTGGTCCGCACGCCCGACCAGGTGCGCACCATGCTGGCGTCGTTCGCCGAGGTCGCCCAGTCGAGCGCCGCGGTCTCGGGGATCATCGCTGCGGGCATCGTCCCGGCGGCCATGGAGATGATGGACCAGATTTCGCTGGAGGCAATTGCCCAATACGTGCCGGCGGCCAACCTGCCCATCGACAAGGCCGCGGTGCTGCTCATCGAGCTGGAGGGCGTGGCCGCCGAACTGGAGCCGCAGGAAGCGGCGATCCGCAGCGTGTTCGTCGAGCACGGGGCGGCCGAGGTGCGCGTGGCCGCCGATGCGCGCGAACGCGCCCTGCTCTGGCTCGGGCGCAAGAGCGCATTCGGGGCCATGGGGCGCATCTCGCCGAACTACTACGTGCAGGACGGCGTGATTCCCCGCACGACGATCACGGATGTGCTGGCGCAGATCGCGGGCGTGAGCGACTTCTTCAAGATCACCATCGCCAACGTGTTTCACGCCGGCGACGGCAATCTGCACCCCCTGCTGCTGTTCGACGACCGAGAGACCGGCGCGTTGGACCGCGTGATCGAGTGCGGCACGTCCGTGCTGAAGGTGTGCGCCGACGCGGGCGGCATGCTCAGCGGCGAGCACGGCATCGGAATGGAGAAGCACCACAACATGGGGCTGGTGTACAGCGACGCCGATCTGGCGCGCATGCAGCGCCTGCGGCAGGTCTTCAACCCGCGCAACCTGTTCAATCCGGGCAAGATTTTCCCCACCGCGGTCTCGTGCGCCGAGGTGAACAACCTGCGCCGCGGCGTCACCGCCGACACCCACCCATAGGCACTCCGCCCGCGCCCAAGATCTGCGCGGTCGTGCTGGCCGCCGGTCGCTCCGAGCGCTTCGGTTCGCCCAAGCCGCTGATTCCCTGGGGCGACGATTCGCTGGTCGCGCACCAGGTGCGGACGCTCGCGGGCCTTGCCGAAGTGAGTGAGGTAATTGTCGTCACGGGCCATCGCGCCGGCGACGTGCGCGCGGCGCTGGACGGTCTGCCGGCGCGCACGGTACACAATCCAGACTACGCACAAGGCCGCGCCACGTCCGTCGTCTGCGCCGCCCACGCTTTGCCGGAGGACTGCGACGGAATCCTGCTGGTCAGCGTCGACCAGCCGCTGCATGCCGGCGCGCTGGCCGACCTGGTCGCCGGCTGGCGCGCCGCGCCGGGGGACATCGTGCGGCCGCTGCACGAGGAGCGGCACGGGCATCCGGTCATATTTCCGGGCGACCTGCGCGAAGAGCTGGCCGCCGTCGACGACGCCACCGAAGGCCCCCGCGCCGTGGTCCGCCGCCATGCCGAGCGCCTGCGCGACGCGCCCACGGACCACCCACACGTGCTGCTCAACCTGAACACGCGCGAGGCTTACGACGCGGCACGGGACGCGTTCGGTTTGCGCTAGTTGTCCGCTCTGACCCTCGCCCATCGAGGAACCGTCGAAATGGTGGTGGGGCGGGTTTGAAACCCGCCCCTCCTCGTGTGTGAACAGGTTCGGCGGCCGCTGGATTCCCGCCTCCGCGGGAATGACGGAGGGGCTGCGCAAGACTCGCATCGAGGGAGAGAGGGCCGGGCTCCAGCAGGAGCGCGCGAGAATGTCGGCTACCGCGCACAGTGACCCACCACCCGATTCGCCGAAGTCCGACGCGCCCCGCAGCCGCGGGGCATAATGTCGGCCCCGGGGCCCATAGCTCAGTTGGAAGAGCGCCTCAATGGCATTGAGGAGGTCGTCGGTTCGAGTCCGACTGGGTCCACCGTCCCACCCGCGCGGGTCTCTACCGCAATCTGGGATTCCCCTCGGCTGATCGGGTCCACTAACCACTTCGCCCCGTTGGAAGTGCTCGACTCGCAGTCGCCAGGCGGTGCCAAAGCTGCTCGGCAAGGTGGCGTTGGCAACCCTGCCATTCATCGGCCGTCACACCGCTCAGGTCCGTTGGTCACCCTCATGAAGCAAGCGGAGCGCCCAGGCGGCGACGATGCGGATACGCCCACCTACCTCCACACAGTGCCCCGCATCGGCCACGCAATGCACCGGTGCGCGGGCACCCACGGGAAGAGCCGTGCGATCGCGCGAGCGACTCCCCTACGGCCTTGACATCTGCCGTGTACGCCGTACACTCTTCACGTGACCTCTATACACACGGTTCCTCCAATGTACGATCCGGGAGACGACTTGCTCGGCATTAACGAGATTGCCGAGATGGCCGGTTGCTCAAGGCAGGTCGTGGCAAATTGGCGATCTCGTAACGCCGATTTCCCAACCCCAATCGTCCAACTCGCAGCTGGACCAGTATTTAGGCGTTCACAGATTCGCTCATGGCTACGAAAAAGGAGAGCTCCAATGGCGCATGTATTCTCAACGATTAACCTGAAGGGCGGGGTCGGAAAGACCACTACCACAGTTGCGATGGCCGAGTTCATGTCCGGCGCGATGCAGAAGAGGGTCCTTGTAGTTGATCTTGATCCACAGACTAACGCCACCGTCATGATGATCGGAGAGGACAAGTGGCGCAAGCTCAACGAGCGAGAGCATACAATTGCCCGGCTGTTCAAGGATGCACTTGACCCAGATCATAAGCGCTTTGATTTTGACGCTACCCTTCAGAAAGCGGTTTCCAACGTCCGCGAAGCCCGCACCATCGACCTACTACCCTCTAGCCTCGACTTGATAGACGTTCAGGACAGACTTGGAACGATACCTTCCGGGCAGTTTTTTTCGGTAAACCCAATAGAATTACTCTGGCGTACTGTTAAGTCACATATCGACAATTACGACGTTGTAATCGTTGATTGCCCTCCTAATCTGGGGATCATCACACTGAATGGTCTCCGGATTTCCAACGGCTTTGTGATTCCGACGATTCCTGATGTCTTGTCGACATATGGAATACCCCAAATACTCACGCGTGTGCAACAGTTTTCAGAGGAGATTGCAGAGGATATCGAACCTCTAGGCATTGTCATAACAAAGTACCAGTCGAACTCAACTGTTCACCGCAATACTGCTGACAGATTGTACGATAGAGGAGTGCCTCATGTGTTTGAAACGATCATCCCTCAGTCAAATCAGTTCTCGTCAGCGGCGGAGTTCGGTATGAGTATGACTCTGAAGCAGAAATGGGGATATCACGGCTTGGCGGAAAAGCTAAATGCTGTGACTGAGGAAGTAGTCTCGAGATTGGAGGAGTGACCCATGTCGCTTCGTAGAGTGTTGCGCGATTTTGTGAAAGTAGTAGTCAACGAAGCTGAGCAGAATCCTGAATTCGCCGAGCAATTGCGGCTCGTGTTCGAACCCAATACAAAACATACCAACAAGGGGCGTTCTGTTACAACCGCAACCGGTTCAAGGGGTGCTAGACCTGCCAATCGGCGGCCACCACCAGTCCTTGATCCCGTTTCGCTCGCAGCGCATGGAAAAGATGCGCTTCACGCCGAACTCGCGGCACTGACGCTCGACCAGCTGAAAGACATCGTTGCTGACTATGGCATGGACCACGACAAGCTTGTCATGAAGTGGAAGACAAAGAAACGGGTGATCGACAGAATCGTGGAAGTCTCGATTGGCAGGTCGCAGAAGGGCGACGCGTTTCGCTAGTGATTAGTCTGGATTTCGTTTACAGGTGGGGCCATTTGTTCAACTTTGCCAAGGGTAGAATTCACTAGTCAACTATATGAGCGACGGTAAGGCCTGCTGCGGACACTGACGCGCTCCTCGCGAACAGGGGCCAGGAGCGTGTATTCGCCCACCATTCCTCAGTGCTTGAGTAGAAATTATATACAAAGGTCACATTTCCCTTTGACTCCAACGGGCCAATTTGATACATTATAGTCACATGGAAACGGCGGAGAATCCGATGGCAGGCAAGGGTCCGGGGAAGCATCACCGCAAGGGCATCACGCTGATTCAGTTGGGTGATATGTTCCCCGACGACGCAACCGCGCAGGCGTGGTTTGAGCGCCAGCGATGGTCCAATGGCCCGTTCTGCCCGCGCTGTGGCACATTCAACGTGCAGGCCGATATCAAGCACCGCAGCATGACCCACCGCTGCCGCGACTGCCCGAAGAAGCCGATGTTCACGCTTCGCACGGGCACGCCGCTGGAAGGCTCGAAGGTCGGCTATCGCAAGTGGGCGTGGGCCATCTACCTGCTGACGACCGGCATCAAGGGCACGTCCAGTCTCAAGCTTCACCGCGATATCGGCGTGACACAGAAGACTGCATGGTTCATGATGCACCGACTTCGCACGGTGCTGAAGGCGAAGACCCAGCCGTTCACCGGCCCGGTCGAAGCGGATGAAACGTACGTCGGCGGCAAAGAAGCCAACAAGCACGAATCTCGCAAGCTCCACGCGGGCGGCGGGACCGCTGGCAAGACCGCCGTGGCTGGCGTGAAAGACCGCGCCACCGGCCACGTGCAGGCCCAGGTCGTGCCCGACACGACCGGGCCGGCGTACCCGAAGGCGTAGGCGCGTGGACCGCAACAGGCTCTATCGAGCGGATTGCAAGATCGTTGCGGAGCAACTCAAGCGCGAAAACATACTCGTTGACTTGATCTACATGGACCCGCCGTTCAACTCGAACCGGACCTATTCGATGATCTTCAATAACCGCAGCGTGACGGCCCAACAGAAGGCGTATCACGATATGTGGGACTTCACGGACCGGACGCGTCAGCTGGTGATGAACTTCCGTGACGAGTTGCGTGATTGGGACTTGCCGGACGCTTTCAAACAGTTCATGCACGCGTGGCTTAATATTCTCGAATCTGGCGATGCCGACGACCGTCGGTTGCTGAACTACCTGATGTATATGACCAATCGCCTGATCCGGTTGCGGGATGTGCTGAAGCCGACAGGCTCAATTTACTTGCATTGTGACTCAACAGCGAGCCATTATCTCAAGGTCATCATGGATGGGGTGTATGGTCGTCGGAACTTTCAAAATGAGGTTGTCTGGCGCCGCTACGACCGGCCCAAAGGATCGCAACATAGAGCGCGACGATACGGTCGGTCATCTGACACTATTCTCTTTTACTCGAAGAGTGACCGTCACGTGTTTAACGCGGACGCGATACGCCGTCCACTGACCGCTGCGGAGATAGCAGGGCGTTTTCCAAGCACTGATGATGCTGGTCGGTATATGAGCGGGCCGCTTCTACGGTCGGCTTCAATGGGCGAGCGACCCAACCTGGTTTATGAGTTCCAGGGATACACCCCTGGACCATCCGGGTGGCGCATGGAACGCGAAAAGCTCCAAGCCGTCTATGACCGGGGGGACTTTTACTTCACGTCAAACGGTGTGCCACGGCGTAAATTCCGGCCCGGCGAAGATCCCGGAGCCATCATCGACAACGTCTGGGCGGATATTGCGCCTTTGGGGTCACAAGATCAGGAGCGGCTTGGGTTTGCTACGCAGAAGCCGCTGACGCTGCTAGATCGCATTGTGCAAGCGTCTAGCAATCCTGGTGACTTGGTGCTCGATCCGTTTTGCGGCTGCGGCACGACCGTGCATGCTGCCGAAACGCTGGGCCGCCGCTGGATCGGCGTCGATATCAGCGGCGACGCGGTAGACGAAATCAAGGACCGCATGGCGGACCTTGGCGTGTACGACGGGGAGCACTATGACGTACATGAGGGTAGCCCGGATACGGTCGCCGAATACACCCGTCTCAACCCATTCGAGAAACAGGACTGGTTGATTCGTCGGCTTGGAGGCTTGCCAAACCCGCGCAAGTCTGGCGACCACGGTATTGACGGCGACCTCACGTTTCACTTGGGCGGCGAGGATGCGGCAAGTGACCAGTGGGGCCGCCTAGTGTTTTCAGTAAAGACGGGAAAGCAACGCAAGCCGGAGCACGTGCGCGAACTCATCGGCACCATGCGAACCGAAGATGCTCAAATCGGCGTGTTGATTCTGGATGCCGACCCGACGCCCGGCATGGAGTCGGCCGCGCAACGGGCTGGAAGGCTCGCCTACCAGTCGCGCACCGACCTGCCGCCCAAGACCTACGAGAGAGTCCAGATATTCACCGCCTACGAGATTATGGATGGCGCGACGTTGGATTGTCCGCCGTCCATGCACGATGTTCGCCGATACCGCGAACTTCAAACGAGGATGCGGATATGACCAAGAAACGCCGCCGCAAGCGCATCCAGCACCGCGAGATTGAACTGCCACCTATCGGCTATCAGCCGTCCAAATCCGAACTCGAAGCGGATGTCCGGCTACCCGCGACGCCGATCGAGCTCGCCAAAGCCATCGTCCAGGACGTGACCGTCACGCGGGCCGATTAGCCCGCCGCAATGTGACCTTTGTATACAATTTCCGCTTGAGTTTAGGGCCTTTGTAGGTTCAGCGAGCCCTAAACCGAATCTCGAAGACAGTTCTGCCTT
>DAOUHO010000025.1:0-6609 GCA_034428595.1 Chloroflexota bacterium
GTGATGGAAGTCGATTCCCAGGCGCACCCGCGGGCCCAGGCGGTCGCGCACCGCATGCAGCATCTCGGCCGAAGCCACCACCGACTCCCACGGCTCGTAGAGGTCCTCGGGCGCCTCGGGATCGAGAGCGCCAGGCATCACGGGAGTGAAGCGAATCGTGCCCCAGCCCTTGGCCACCAGGTCCGCCCCGCGCTCGGGGATGGTCGCGCCCTCACCGGCGATGGCGTCCGCAAAGCAGGTGACCTTGTGCCGCGACGCCCCGCCCAGGAGCTGCCAGATCGGCGTGTTCAGGTGCTGACCCAGGATGTCCCACAGCGCAATGTCGATGGCCGATGCGGCGGCGGTAATGACCGTGCCGCCTTCGAAGTATTGGCTGCGGTAGAGCACCTGGTGGATGTCTTCGATCCGCCGCGGGTCCTTGCCGATCAGGAACTCGCGGTAGTGGTCCCACATGCCCGCCACGGCTCGCTCGCGGCCGGCCGTGCCGGCTTCGCCCAGTCCGGAGATTCCGGCGTCGGTCTCGACCTTGACGATGGATTGCGGCCGCATCCCCACCGTGGGCGCAAAGTGCTTGACGTCGGTGATCCGCATGTCGCCTCCCCCACGAGGGCCCGGATGCGCTCGCACCCATTTCAAGGGCGGCCTATGATCGCATGCTGCCCCGAAAACTCGGCGCCCGTTGCCGGTGGGCCGCGGGCGAGCAAAGGCGGAACATTCCGTGGACCTGCTGTTCTGCAACGATTACATGCCGGATCTTTCAGACGGCATCCAGGCGGCGCTGCCCGACCACCGGGTTCGCACCTGTCCCCAAGACAAGGTTGCGGAGCACGCCGGCGACGCCGCGGTCCTGCTGCCCGCCCGAGCCGTCATTAACGCCGCAGTCCTCGACGCGTCGCCAGAGCTGCGACTGGTCCAGCAGCCGGGTGTTGGGCTCGACGCCATCGACGTAGCGGCGGCAAACGCCCGTGGCGTGCAAGTCGCCAACGTGCCCTCGGCCGACGGTGGGCTCGCTCAAGCCGTGGCGGAGATGGCCCTCTTCCTGCTCATTGGCGGCGGACGCCGCTATCCGCGCCTGCTCGAGGGCATTCGCACTCAGGATTGGAATGTGCCGTTCGGCCACTCGCTGTTTGGCTCCAGGGTCTGCGTCATCGGCCTGGGAGGCATTGGCGGCCAGCTGGTGCGCCTCTTGCAGCCGTTCGGCTGCGAGATCGTCGGCGTACGCCGCACGCCGCGCAAGAGCGACGTGCACGAGCTCGGCTTGACCTCGGTGCATCCGCCCGACGAGCTGCATGAGGCCGTGCGCGGCTGTCGCTTCATCGCGCTGGCCACCCCGCTCACGCCCGAGACCGAGGGCCTGATCAACGCCGACGCCATCGCCGCCATGGACGACGACGCCGTCATCGTGAACGTGGCGCGGGGTCACGTGATCGACCGCGAGGCGCTCATCGACGCGCTGCGCCGCGGCAAGCTGAGCACGGCTGGGATCGACGTCTTCTGGCAGGAACCAGTCGATCCCGCCGACCCGCTCTTTGACTACGACGTGTTCGTCACGCCGCACGCCTCCAATGCCTGCGACGTGTTCGTCCGTGAAACCGCGGCCGGAGTCGCCGAAAACGTGCGGCGGCTCATCGCCAACGAGCCGCTCCTCTGGGAGGCGCGAGCGCCATGATCGTCGACGTCCACACCCACCTGAGCACGTCCGAGCAGTGGGGCCCGCAGTTCTCTCGGGCCATCGAGCTGACCTATCCGCCGGACGTGCTCGACATCAACGTCACGCCCGAGCGGCACTGGGAAGCCGAGAAAACCGCGGACCGCGTGATCGTGTTCGGCATCAACTCCATCGCCCTGGAAATGTGCACGCCCAACGACCACATCGCGGCCTACGCGCGGCAACACCCGGAGAAGATCATCGGTTTTATGTCAATTGATCCGAATCAACCGGACGCCCTCGACGAGATCGACCGCTCCGTGACCGATCTGGGACTGCGCGGCATCAAGATGAGCCCGGTGTATCAGCACTACCACCCCAACGACCCGAAGGCCGGACGCGTCCACGCCCGCGCCCAGGAGCTGGGGCTGCCGATCCTGACCCACGCCGCCTACCAGGGCATGGCCAACACGCCGATGGAGTTGGCGAGTCCGCTGCTCTACGACCCCGTGGCGCGCGAGTTTCCGGACCTCAAGATCATCCTGGCGCACATCGGCCTGCCGTGGTTCGCCGACGCCATGGTCGTCGCCCGCAAGCACCCCAACGTCTTCACCGATGTGTCGGGCCTCGAGAACAAACCGTGGTGGCTCTACCAAGCGCTGGCCATGCTCAGCGAGTTCGGCGCCATGGACAACGTGCTTTTCGGCAGCGATCTGCCCTTCAGCACCGTCGACGGCACCATCAACACCCTGCGCAACATCAACGCCGTCACCGAGGGCACCGGGCTGCCCAAGATCCCCTCCGATGAGATCGAGGGCATCATCCACCGCGACAGCCTCAGCCTGCTGGGCCTGGAGTAGCCCTCAGTCCAGCAGCCGGTCCCCCAGCAGACCGCGCACGCCGCCGACAAACTGCTTCGACGCCTGCATGAGCATGTCGCCGTCGTAGCCATAGCTCATGAAGGTCGCGCCCTTGTCGGCCCATTCGAGCGACTCATCGATCGAGCCGATGTGCGGGCCGCCGGCGATGCCGTGGCGCTTCACCGCCGCCAGCATGCGCTCGACCGAGTCCCTGATGTCGGGATGGTGCACCTGACCGGGAATGCCGATTGTGGCCGACAGATCGGTGCGTCCGATCAAGATGGCGTCCAAGCCGGGCGTGGCGGCGATCTCGTCGATGTTCTCGATACCGAGGCCGCTCTCCACTTTCACCGCGGTCAGAATCTCGCGGTTTTGCCCCGCGGTCAGCTCGGCGCAGTCCGGCTCGGCGAACTCCGTGTGCACGCCCGCCGTCAGCACGCCGCGCTTGCCCTCCGGCGGGTACTTGCTGTAGCGCACCGCCATGGCCGCCTGCTCGGCGGTTTCGACGTGCGGCACGATCACGCCCATCGCCCCGGCGTCCAGCGGGCGGGCAATCAGGTGGTCCTCGACACACGTGGTGCCCGCGATGGGCACCATTCCGGTCAGCTTCGACGCCATGCAGATCGTCGCCAACTCGGGATATCCGGGCTGCCCGTGCTCCATGTCGATGTAGTAGAAATGAAACCCAGCCGAGCCGAAGATCTGGGCCACGGGCGGGGATGCAAACGAGATGCTGCACGCCCCCAAGACCACTTGGCCTTCCCGCAGGGCGCGCGTCACGGGGTTGGATTGATGGTTGATCGCGGGACGAACGAAATAGCTGCTCATGGCGGTCCTTGGCGGAGGGTGCTCAAACCGCGTCAATGTATCGCAGGGCAGCCATCGGGCAGCGGGCCGCCGCGCGATACGATCATGCGCGCCACCTCACGGCAGGATCACCCATGACCAACCAGCCGCTCCAAGTCGTCGTCACCTTCGACGCGCCCGGCGTGGCCGAGGCTCTCGATGACGTGCCGGGCGTACGCCTGGCTGCCGTCGGGGATGCCGACGCTGTCGCGCCGCAGGTGCCGACGGCGGACGTGCTGCTTGTCGGGGACTTCGACGCGGCCATGCTCGCCCGTGCGGAGCGACTGCGCTGGGTGCACGCGGCCTCGGGCGGCGTTGAGAAGTTCCTGTTTCCCGAGTTCGTGGCCAGCCCCATTCCCTTCTCCTGCTCCAAGGGCGTGTTCGACACGCCGGGCGCCGAGCACGCGCTGGCCTCGATGCTCGGATTCGCCCGCAACCTGATCTACGACGTGCAGCACCGCGCCGCGCGCGACTACGTTTACGGCTCGCCCACCGAGCTGCGCGGCAAGACGCTCGGTATCGCAGGCCTCGGCCGCATTGGGCGGGAGCTGGCGCGCCTGGCCCAGGCCTTTGGCATGCGCGTCATCGCCACTCGCCGGTCGGACGGCGATAGCGCTCCGCACGTCGACGAGATGCTTCCGCGCGACGAGTTGCCGCGCCTGCTCGGCGAGTCCGACTACGTTGCGGTGGCCGTACCCAACACGCCGGAGACCCAGCGGCTGATCGGCGCCGCCGAGCTCGCGCTCATGAAGCAATCCGCCTACCTGATCGATGTCTCCGGGCGCGACGTCATCTACGACCTGGACGCCCTGGCGGACGTCCTGCGCGAGGGCCGCCTCGCCGGCGCCAGCCTGCAGATCTCCCCGCCTCCCGACGACTCGCCACTCTGGGACATCGACACCTTTCACCTCTCGTTCCACCGGGCCACCTCGTCCGAAGAAGAGCGCCGCTGGCTCGAACTCTTCACCGACAACCTGCGCCGGTTTCAGGCCGGCGAGCCGCTGCTCAGCCTGGTCGACAAACGCGCGGGGTACTGAGCGCCTAGCTCCAGTTGCCACCGCCGGGGATGGTCGACACAATCCGCCAACGTCACCGTAAGGACCTTCCCCATGAGCGACCAACTCCGCCTGGCCATGCTGGGCGCCAAGCACGGACACGCGCGCACCAAGACGCGCTGGCTGCGGGACACCCCCGACATCGACCTGGTCGGCATTTACGAGCCCAGCCTCGAGTTCCGCGCCGACCGGGAGACCACGCCTGATTACCAGCACATCACCTGGATCGACGACATCGACGACGTGCTTGGCGACGCGTCCATCGAGGGCGTCGTCATCGGCGGGGCCGAGGTCGAGAATCCGTCCTACGCCCGCCGGGCGCTCGACGCCGGCAAGCACGTGCTCATGGAGAAGGCCTGCGGCTGGACCAAGGCCCACGCCGACGAGCTGATCGGCACCGCCCGGAAAAAGGGCCTGCTCTTTCAGGTCGGCTACAACTTCCGCCCGCTGCCGCCGTTTCGCCGCGTGATCGACATGGTTCGCGCCGGGGATTTCGGCACCGTCCACCTCGTGCGAGCGCACATGGGCTCACCGTTCAGCGCCGGCGTGCTCCCGCGGCAGCTTGGCGGGCCGTACTTCCGCGGCGGCGCGTTCTACAACCTGGGCTGCCACGCGCTCGACATGGTCATGGCCGTCGCCGGCACCCCCGACGCGGTCCACCCCTTCAGGCGTCAGGTGCGCCCCGAGTCCCAGGCGCAGGACTACTACGACCTGAACATCGTCGTGCTGGAGTATCCCGAGACGCTCGCCTCGATCGAGCTGAGCTTCCTGGAAACCGAGAACCGGCGCCCGCGCAGCTTCGAGGTCTACGGCTCGGAGGCCCAGGCCATCGTGACGCCGTTCATGATCGCCGGCGACCGCGTGCCCTCAGCGGCGATCCACACCGGCGGTCCCGACGCCGGCGCGGACGGCTGGCACATCCACGGCGCCGATCCCTTCGAGCCGTTCCGGGCCGACATCGACGACTTTGCGGCCTGCGTGCGCGGCGAGAAGGATCCGTGGTTCGACTACGCGCATGACCTGGCCGTGCACCACACTCTGATGGACATCTGCGGCGAGAGCGACGTGGAGGAGCTCCACAGCTAGCCCCGCGCCTATATGCCCCGGGTGCGTCCCTCCAGCGTGGCGCGCGCTTCGGGCTGGCCTTCGACGAGGCGTTGATCGCGCAGCGCGCCGCCCAGCGCCTGCGCCTTGCGAATCGCCGCGGCGTCGCCGAGCTCCGAGTCGATCAGCTCCGCCAACAGGCGGTCGGTCAGCTCACGCCGCACGTCGGCGTACTCCGGGTCGTCCCACAGGTTGTTGATGTCCTCCGGGTCGTTGACCACGTCGTAGAGCTCGCCGTAGGGCTGCCCGCCGTAGTGCAGCAGCTTCCAGCGGTCGGTCACGAGCATCTTGACCCGAAGCTCGATCGGCTGGTCGTGATCTTGCGGCCAGCTGCCGACGCCGGGACCGCGCGTCGGTTGCTTCGAGTCCAACAATCTCCGGCCGCCGCCGCCCAGCACCGTGATCCGTTCCACTATCACCGCATCGCGGTGGCTGTCGCCTTCGCCGCGCAAGAGCGGCGCGAATGAGCGGCCTTCCATGCCCAGCAGCGGCTCGGCCCCGGCAAGGTCGAGCACGGTCGGCGTGAAGTCCAGGTGCGTCATCACGCTGTCATGTTTTCGGCCCGCGTCCACCGTCGGCGGATGCCGCCAGAGGAAGGGCACGCGGTTCACGGCTTCGTAGGACATCATCGGCTTGGCCGCCACGCCGTGGTCATTCAGCCCCTCGCCGTGGTCCGACGTGAACACGACGTGCGTGGAATCGCGCAGACCCAGCCGGTCAAGCTCCTCGAGCACGCGCGCCATCTCGTCGTCGATGAACGTCGTGAGGCCGTAGTAGTGCGCCACGATCTCGCCGAAGTGGTCTCCCGACCACCCGTCGTGCGTGTTGTAACCGCCATAGGGCATGCCGTCCCGGGCCCACTGGTAGGCCGGCGGCTTGCGGCTCACGTCCTCCCGCGGCACTGCCGGCGGCATCTTTGCCGGGTCGTACATGTCGCAGTAGGGCCGCGGCGGCGCGAACGGCTGGTGCGGGTCCGCGAATGACATCCAGAGGAAAAACGGCTCATCGGAGTCGTGCCGGCGGAGCCATTCGATGGTCCGATCGGCCGTCCAGTGGGTGTAGTGCCATTCGGCGGGGATCGAATTCTTCCAGCCCG
>DAOUHO010000026.1:0-8510 GCA_034428595.1 Chloroflexota bacterium
GCGTCCAGCGAGGACATCGGGCCCCACGACAAGCCGCCGATTTCCCAGCACCCCATGCAGAGGCTGCTCACGCGCATGCCCGTCGCCCCGAGATCACGTTCCGTCATGGCGTTCTCCTGTCCGCGTCGCTCAAGCCGTCACCGTACCGAACCCTACGGCGCGCTCGGTCCTCACGTTTCGCTCGCGCACTCTCCAAGCGCCGTCATGCCGGCGGAGCCTGTCCCCGCGGGCGGGGCGCCGACATCCAGATCCGGGCGCCTGGTCGGCCCCCTCTCCCCACCGAGGGAGAGGGTTGGGGTGAGGGGGCGTCCGGACTTCCGCACCGCCCGCGGGCCTACTCGCCGCCAAAGCCAAAGCTGTAGAGTTCCGCGCCCTTTAGGTGGAAGCGCAGCTTGAGGCCGCCCCGCAGATCGCCGGGCGCGCCGCCCGACCAGGTGAGGTTGTGGCGGATGCTGTCGCCCTCGAACCGCTGGCAGTCCGCGCGGCCGAAGCCCGGCCAGACGTCGTTGAAGGGATCCATCACCTCGGCCTCCACGTAGCCGCCGGGCTCACAGCGGGCGTTGATGAAGAGCTGGCCGCCGGTCGGCCGCACCGGCTTGGTCTCCACGTAGCCCTCCCGCACGGTGGCGTCCAGCGATACGTAGCCGTCGTAGCGCAGCGTCGCCAGGCACAGGTGGTGACCATTGGCGGAAATGCTCGGGTCGTGGACCTCCGGCACGTCCAGACCCTGCCCGCTGCCGATGATCCACCAGTCGTGATGCACGTTGTTGCCGCCGTAGTAGAACCACAGCTCATCCCCGACCACGAGCGGCTGCACCGTCGTCTCGTTGTCCAGCGCGTCGTAGGCGCCCTCGGGACCGCGCGGTATGAACGGCCGGTGCTCGGTGAACCTTTGCCACTGGTGACCGTCGCGGCTGTAGTGCAGATACAGGTCCAGCGTGTCGTCCACCGTGTGCAGCACGTTGAGGATGCCCAGGTGCATCTCACCCGCGCGCCAGGGCACGAAGCTGTAATGCCCGTCGTCCAGGTTGTCCGCCGGGCCGGGCTCGAAGACCAGCTCCGCCGGCGACCAATTGACCAGGTCCTGGCTCTCCAGCCGCCAGACCCGGCGGCGCGTCCCCCACACGCCCTCGGGCTGACTGGGCCACACCGGAGCGAACCAGTGGTCGAACTCGGGGTGCCAGGCCTCGCCCGCGGAGTCGCCGTAGCGTCCCCAGAGCACGTATTTCTCATCGAGTTCGTCGTAGGTGAGCACCTGGCAGTCGGCCGCCCACTCCGGGATGATCGGGTTGGCCGGATGGCGGGTCCAGTCGAGGCCGTCGCCCGACATCGCCAGACCCAACCCCATCCCGCGCCTGCCGACGCGGTAGACGTGAACCTTCTTGAAGCGACGCTCGTGGTCCGTCTCGATCGGGTCCAGCATGATCGACGGGAATAGCGTGGACTCGTCGTTGGCATCCGGCGAGACGATGAGCGTGTTCGTGTCCTGGCCGTCGATGGCGTGGCGCCCCAGCAGCGGTTTCTCCCAGGTGATCCCGTCGGTTGACTGCGCGTAGTAGATGCGGCTCCCGAGCCGCGGCACGCCCTTGCTGCCCCAATAGTTCGGATAGTCCTCGTACCAGCACTTGAAGAGGCCGTCCTCCGGATCGCGCAGCACGTTGAACGAGCAGCTGCGGAAGTAAGGCACCACCTCCCACGGCTGATCGTTTTCGATTATCGGGTTGTCCGGGTGCTTGACCGGGTGGTGGAAGCGGCGGGTGACGTTCTTGACAACCGCGACCACGTCGTCGTCAATGAAGAGCTGGCGATCGGCGCCGATGTCCTTGGCGATCCGATCGGGGGCGTAGGCCAGAAACATGGCGCCTCGAAGGTGGTGAGAGCAACGCCCTAGCGTAGCGTCAGGGAGCGATCATCGGGATTGCCTGATGGCCGCTGAACGGCGCGCGATCACTCTCTGGCACTTGACAGGACTCCCCGTGGGCCGCCGACACGCTGACTGTGCACGGGATTGGGCGCGCCGCGGCGTGGGAAGTAGTATCCGCGACACCTTGCCAGTCGGCGGTTCTCAGGAATACCGGTCGGCTTGCCGCTACCTGAAGGGCGTCATGCGGCAGATTTGCCAGCGCCATTGGTGGCGGCTGCAGCGCACGGCACTCGTGGCGATTGCTGTCGCCGCCGTGACAACGCTGACTTTCTGGCCCTCAGCGGCGGCGCTCGACTGCGAGGGCGTCGCCCTCGACGACGGTTGCCTCTTCACCATCACCGGCGGCGACACCGCGGATCCTGACGACGGCTACGCCGTCACCAACGCCGACGGCGTGCCGCTCTACGACTTCGTTCGGGAGCGCGATCTGAACGCCATTGGCTACCCCATCAGCCAGCGCTGGGTCAACGGGCCGTTCACCTTCCAGGCCTTCCAGAAGGTGATCCTCCAGTGGGACCCCGGCAAGGGCCGCATGAACTACTACAACACCCTCGACGTCCTGGCGAACCGATATCCCGACATCGAGCTGCCCAACGTGCCCCCGCACCAGGTGCTGGAGGCGGACCGCGGCGCGAGCTTCGGCGCCATCATCCGGAACCACCTGGCGCTGCTGGACCAGAATGACGCCATCAAGGCGCGCTTCCTGAGCGAACCGGACTGGCTGAACCTCTACGGGCTGCCGATCCGCTACGAGGAGCGGGAGGTCAACGGGAATCCGCAGGGCCTGCAAATGCTGCGGGCGCAGCGCACAGTCTTCGTGATCTGGAACGTCCCGGCGCCGGGAACGACGGTGGGCCGGGTCAACCTGCAAAACGTGCCCGACAAGGTGAAGAAGCTAAACAACGTCATCATTCCGGAACTGGCCAAGGCGCTTCGCTACGAATCCGATCCCGAGCTTCCAGTCATCATCGCGACTCTCCGCTGGGTCGCCGATGGAATCACATCGCTGGAACAAGCCGCCATCATCCATCTGCAGCGAGCCTTTGCCGCGTCCGAATCGCTATTGCGAACTCTGATTGAAGATCCCTCCGATTGGTCCATACGCAATCAACCCAGTCAAGCAACTGTCCTTGAATTCAAGGCCCTGGCCGACATCGCGGAGCTTCCATGGGCCCGAGACGGACTAAGCCAAACCGAGCATGAGCTGCTGAAAGCAATCATGCGAAGCGCGGCCATCTTGCCCGATCTAATAGGATCGCTTCTTCAAGAGCCGTGGGTAGTGGACGGCGTGACGGGCGAAGAAGTCGATCTTATCGACGAATTAATCGACGTAGCCCGGGACGCCCCCAGTCTAATAGAATCACTTCTTCAAAAGCCATGGGTAGTGGACGGTGTGACCGACGAAGAAGTAGACCTTATCGGCGATTTGACCGCCATAGCCCGGAATGAACGACAAGCCCTCAATGAAACCCAGCCGGGAACCACTGAGCCCACCATAGCCTACCATTTATTGCGAATGCCCTTTCTCGATTCAATCGAGCCATTTGACGCGCCAGCCGTTGAAAGTTTGCATCGAATAGGAGCCCATGATCGACATTACTTGCATCGGATTGTTTCGCATCTATTGCGCGAAGGTGGCATTACCGATCATCACGCCAAGATCGTCACAGTTCTCTGGTATGTAGTGGTCGACAGTCCAGAACTTCTGGATGCAATGCTCGATGCAAGCAAGGTATGGGTCGAGGAGCGCCATATTGTGCTTCCTCACACTGGACCAACGATTCTCGCCGTCATTCGAACCAGGCTTGGCGAAGAATTCACCATGACTTATCTAGAGGAAGCCGTGCGTTCTGTCGAAGAGGCCATGCGACGGCCATTCCCAACCAACTATATCGCCCTGCATGTGTCGGAAGTCGTTGACCCTTGGGGTGGGCTATTCTTGGGATCGCATATCGCACTTCGCGAGGGATACGATGATCGTCATCACTATTACCATGATCACTCGCGCTCGACGATTCATCATGAAGTCGCGCACTACTATTGGCATTCATGCCCCAGCTGGATTTGTGAAGGTGCGGCGGTGTTTCTCGAAATGCGAACCGGCGTCTTGGGATCCGGGCGAATGCGACCCCTCCAAAAGAAATGCGAAGACACTAGGATTCTTGATATCACGTCCGGCTGGCATGAATGTCACTACTTTAACGGTGCGTTGATGTTCCACAATCTCTATTGGGGCTTGGGCGAGGACCTTTTCCTCAGAGGCTTTTGGCGACTCCATGACAGCGGCCAAGGTAGGTTGTCCGTCGGCAACTGTGACGGGCTGGAAATTGGACTATGTCATCTCAGATCTGCCTTCATCACCGATGCTCCCGCCGACGCCGCGTCTCTGGCGGACCGGTTCATCGGAGCCTTGTATTTCGGGGAGGGGCACACGGTGACTCAGGGCGTGCCGTAGGGTGTTCCGCGATTTGGCGCTGACCACCGCCGACCGTGGCATCGTTGGTCGCGGTAGTCGCCTCGGCGAGGGACGATAGCGAACTCCGCCATTGCCGACCATGCTCCCTGTCCCACTGCTACACGTTGCCTGTGGGCGGCGCCGAATGTGGAGGCGTCCACAACCGGAACGGTCCTACGCAATGGCCTCCTGCGTCGCGCGGTCGAACAGGTGCATGCGGTCCATCTCCAGGGCCAGCTCGAACGGCTGATTGGCCTGCGCCGTGGTCCGCGGATCGACGCGCGCGACGAATGAGTCCGAGCCCGCGAGCATGTAGAGGATGACCTCGCTGCCCAGCGGTTCCATCACGTCCACCGTCGCCGTGATGGTGGCCTCGTGGGTCACGCCTCCGGCCGCGAACTGCGGGTCGGAAATGTTCTCGGGCCGAATGCCAAAGATCACGTCCTTGCCGGCATGGGGCGCCACGGCATCGCGCCGGTCGGGCGGCACGGGAACGCGCAGGGTTTCCGTTTCCACCCACAGGCCGTCCTCGCCCGAGATGCGCGCGTCGAAGAAGTTCATCGCCGGGCTGCCGATGAAGCCGCCGACGAACACGTTGCTCGGCGCCGCATAGACCTCCTGCGGCGGCCCAAGCTGCTGCAAGACGCCGTCGCGCAGCACGGCGATGCGCGTGCCCATGGTCATGGCTTCCATCTGATCGTGCGTCACGTAGATCACGGTGGCCTGCAAACGCTCGTGCAGGCGAATCAGCTCGGCCCGCGTCTGCACGCGCAGCTTGGCGTCCAGGTTGGACAGCGGCTCGTCCATCAGGAACACGGCGGGATCGCGCACGATGGCCCGCCCAACCGCCACGCGCTGCCGCTGGCCGCCGGAAAGCGCGCGCGGCTTGCGCTCCATCAATTCGCTGATATTCAGCATGTCGGCGGCCTCGGCTACGCGCCGCTGAATCTCGGCCTTGGGCGTCTTGCGCAGCTTCAAGCCGAACGCCAGGTTGTCGTAGACGCTCATGTGGGGATAGAGGGCATAGCTCTGAAACACCATGGCGATGTCGCGGTCCTTGGGTGGCACGTCGTTCACCAGGCGGTTGCCGATGAAGATGTCCCCGTCGGTCAGCTCCTCGAGCCCAGCCACCATCCGCAGCGTGGTGGACTTGCCGCAGCCCGACGGCCCGACCAGCACGAGAAACTCCCGATCCTGGACCTCGATGGATACATCGTCGACGGCCACGACGTCGCCAAACCGTTTCGTGACGTTATCAAGCGTGACGCTGGCCATCGGCATGCTCCCCGCCCTGCCGAAGCCGCGGCGGCGCCACGGCGTCAGGCAAGGACAGAACTGTTCGGCAAAAGCCGTTCCTTACCCCGCCGGTTCGAGCACGCCGCGTGAAGCGGAGCGCCGCTCGCCCAACCAGCTTGCCCGCACGCTACCCAACGGGCTGCACGGCGTCAAAGCTCCCCTCGGCGAATCAAGCGGCGTCATCCGGCGAACGCGGTCGTGGCGGACCATCGGGAATTGGACGCCGCCCGCTTCGGGGATGCTCGGTCTCGGCACGACCGCCCCGCTGGTTGAGTGGCCGCCGCATTAGTCATATTCTTAGTCAAGCACCCGCTTGGACGCTTGGGGAGTTGGCCATGACCACGGTGAACGTCCACGAAGCAAAGACCCACCTGTCGCGCCTGCTGGCGCAGGTCGAGGCGGGCGAAGAGGTCATCATCGCCCGCAACGGCAAGCCCGTGGCCCGGCTGGTGGCGTGCAAGCCGCGGGGCGTACGGCGCCCCGGCGCGTTCAAGGGGAAGATCACGATCGACGATAGCTTCTTCGATCCGCTTCCCGAGGAGGAGTTGCGCCTGTGGGAAGGCGGCTGATCCGTGCGGCTGCTGCTCGACACCCATGCGTTCCTCTGGTGGGCCGAAGACAGCCCGCGGTTGCCGCGGGCTGCCCGGCGAGCCATTCAAGACAAGGACAATGACATATCGGTGAGCGCGGCGTCGGCTTGGGAAATTACCACCAAGCACCGCCTGGGCAAGCTGCCGGGCGCCGACCCGATCGCATCCGACATTGCCGGCGCCATAGCCGACCAAGGCTTCGAAGAGCTACCCATAACCGTCGCCGAAGCCGCCCGCGCCGGCGCGCTTTCGGGTCCCCACCGCGACCCCTTCGACCGCCTGCTCATCGCCCAGGCGCTCTCACGCGACCTCGTGCTCATCTCCAACGAATCCACCTTCGACCGATACGGCATTCGCCGCCTCTGGTGAAACGCATCCCCAGGCTTGCGTCGTCGGGTCGATGCTCTGACAGGGCTTTGTCCGCGTCGCCTTGATCACCGGCGTCGCGGGAGCGCTGGAGCCGGCGAGAGTTTCCAGGTGTTCGGGCGTTGCGCGCGGATTTCCATCCCAACCCGCGGTCTGCCTGGCCTGGCTAGCCGGCGAGTCCGGGCGTGGCGACGACGACGGCGTCGGCCTGTGCGCTGGTGCGCTCGGCCCAGGCGGGATCGGCGGTGAAGAGGAACACCTGTCGTGATTGCCCGATCTCGCGCAGCACGGCCATGCCGCGGCCGGTGCGCGACGGGTCCCAGTTCACGAACATCTCGTCCATGAACAGCGGCAGCCGCTCGGCGTCCTCGCCCTCCACCTGGTCCACCATCGCCAGGCGTAAGGCCAGGTAGATCTGCTGCAGCGTTCCCCGGCTGAGCGGATGGCCCACGACGACGGGAAAGTCCTCGCCGCGACGCCGCACGTGCAGCCGCACCCCGTCGCCCGTCGAGTCGTCGGCGATCAGCCGGTCGTAGCGCCCGTCGGTGATGCTGGCCAGGTGGCCGCTCGCCGCCTCCAGCAGGGGCGATTGGTGCGCGTCCCGATAGGCCCGCTCGGCGGCGGAAATCGCCGCCGCCAGAAGCGCCAGCCGGTCGTGCGCGCGATGCACGTCTTCCAACTCCGCCTGCGCTTCCTCGATGGCGCCCTGCACATGCGCCGGGCCGGGCAGCGCTTCCATCTCCTGGACATCTCGGCTTAGGCCGCCCCGCTCGTTGCTCAGCCGCTGCGCTTCCTCCCGCAGCTCGTCGCGCCGGCGTCGCAGCTCCACGCGCCGGTCGTCCGATAGCTCGATGGCCTCACCCTGGGCCTCCAGCCGGTCGGCCTCGGTCACGCGCTCGCACCAGTTGGGCGTCTCGCGGTCGAGGTCGGCGCGCGCGCGTTCAGCCTCGGTCCGAGCGGCGCGCGCCTGTTCCAAATTATCCAGGCCCACGTCGGCATCGGCGCCCGCGGCGTCCAGTTTCGCCAGCCGCGTCTCGAGCTGTGCGAGGTCGCTATCGGCGGCTTCCCGCGCGTCACTGACTTCCTGCCACTCGTTGCGCAGCTTGGCAATCGCCGCACCGGCGGCCTCACTTTCACTCATGGCCGTCTCCGCGGCGTTCAACATTCGCCCCAGTTCCGCGACCGCTTGCACGACATCGGCAGCCGGATCGAGTCCCAATTCATCACGCAGGCCCTGCAAGCGGCTCAGGCGCTGGGTGACGCGGCGCTCAACGATGGCACGGTCCTCCTCCAGGGAATGCGTGCGCGACAGCGACTCGCGGAGTTCCTCCACGTCGCGCAGCAGGGTCTCGCGAGGACGCTGCAACTGCACCGGCGCAATCGGGACGCCGGGAAGCAGCTCGAGCCAGGCGTCGCGCGCCGCGGCGGCGGCCAACTTGGATTCGTCCTCGTGGTGGGCCGCATCTTCGACCGCCACATTGGCCGCTGCGAGTCGCTGGTCGATATCGGCCGCGCTCCGGGCGGCGTCACGCTGGCGCATTGCCGAATCGAGCGCCTGAGCGACGCTTGCGTCCGGGGCCAATCCCGCGCGCTCCCGCAGAGCCGCCGCGGTGGCGGGACCCATGCCGGCGCGACGGCGCGCGGTCACGATGCGTGAGAGTTCCGCCGCTGCGGCCACGGCCAACGTCGCGCCCACGCTCGCCAGAATGGCAAGGACCGTGCTGCCCAAGAAGATGCCGACAATAATTGCGGCCACCCCGGCGAGCGCCGCTAGCACCGGAATCACAACTCGCCAGGCGCGCGACGGTGCGCCACCGCTGGCGCCCGCCAGCGCCTCGGCCCGGTCGAGCCCAAGCAGGGTCTGCACGCGCCCATGCGC
>DAOUHO010000027.1:0-2507 GCA_034428595.1 Chloroflexota bacterium
TCACGCTCCCGCTGCGTGCGCTCCGCCGTTTCCGCCGCGTGCCGCCGTTCCACGGCTCGGTAGTCAACGTCGGCCACGGCCACGGTCCAGGCCTCGAAGCGGCCCCGCGATTCGGCGATGCGCAGCGACCGCAGCGTCTCCAGGGATTCGGCGTCCAGGTCCCGGTCCAGCACTCGCTCGGCGACCTGAGCAAATCCCCCACTCTCGCGTTGCAGCTCGCTCGACATCTGCTCGATCCGCTTCTGGTCCTCCACGTGCAGCGGGATCTCGGCCTGCAATTCCAGGATCAAATCGCGGCGAGCGAGCGCCGATTGTTGGGCCGGGTCGATCTCGAGCGCCTCGGCCAATTGCTCGATCTCGGCATCGATCTCTCCGACGCGCCGCTGGCCCGACGTGACGGCATCACGCCGCTCCGTGCGCGCGGCGCGCGGATCGGGGCCGAATTCGTCGTTCGCCACCAATGATGCGGCTTCCATGTCGAGCTCCGTCGCGCGGCGCGCGCGGCGCACGATGGGCGCCAGCTTGGCGTCGTGCTCCAGCATGACCTCAATGGCTTGCAGCCCCTGCGGACCGCGCTCGATGGCCTCCAAGCGTTCGGCGATCTCAACCAGGCGAGCCTGCTTGGCTTCGATCTCGGCGCGGCGACCGCTGGCCGGCCGCAGCTCCTCGCGCAACGCGCTCAGGCGCTCGCGTAGCTCGACCGCCTTGGGGCGGCCCCGGCGATCGGGACGCCAGAGCGCCTGCCGGTCCTGGTCCAGCTGCGCCACCACCTCGCGCGCCGGCAGCAGGAAGTCGAACGACGACCCGCCGAGCATGCGGTCCTCGACGCTCTGCCAGGTGCGCGCCTCCATGTCCAGCGCGTCTTCCTGGGTCACGGCATGCAGGTTGGTGAATATCACGCGCGCCAGCCCGCCGACCCAGGCCACGGGGCGGTTGGCCAGATCGTGCGGCTGGCCGTCGATCTCTATCGTTCCCTGCGGGCGTGATGTCAATCGACGCGCGAGACGCACGCTGCGCCCGTCGCCCAGGCTCGCGAGCAGCGCCCCTCCCGGGAAGCCGCCGCCCCAGGGACTGTAGGGATGGCTGGCTGCCGTGGCCGGCGCGAAGCCGAACAGCGCGGTCGTCAGGAACTCGAACAGCGCCGACTTGCCGGTCTCGTTGTCACCGGCGATCACCACCACGCCCTGCTCGGCCAGGCCGTGCTCCGTCCAGCCGCTGATCGGACCGAAGGCGTCGATCTCCCAGCCGTCGATTCTCATGCGGGCTCCGACTCACGCAGCAGCCGCGCGGCGGCCTCGGCGTCCAGGTCTTGGAGCAGCTCGCGGAGGTACGCGCGGCGCTCGGCCGCATCCCCGCCGTCGCCGCCCGCCAATTGCTCCGGCGTGACGCCGTCCAGGGCGTCGTCGTCGTTGGCCGCGCGCGCCAGCAGCGCGAGGGTCTGACCGAGCAGATGCGGCTGGTCGCGGTGCGCCTCAATGTCCACCGGCCGGTGCAAACCGCGGTCGCGCACCTCCACGTCCAGCACGCCCAGGTCTTCACGCAGCTGCGCGGCCAGCTCGGTGCGCTCGTCGGCGTCCGCGAGCAAGGGCGTCAACTCGCAGGCGCCGCGCAGGTCCACCCGCAAGATCCACTCCTGGTCGGGCAATTCACTGGCCCGTCGCGCGTCGAAGGCCGCGGTCACGGCCGCGTGCACGTCAGTCAGGTTGCGCGCAGTCTCCAACCCGCCGGGCTCGAGCGTCTGCCAGCGCACTGGGGCCAGCGTGTGGAACTCGGTCTGCGGCGCGGCGCCGCGGTCCAGCGTCACCACCAGCGCGCCCTTGGCGCCCTCCTCACCGAATTGCCGGCCCTGCACGTTGCCCGAGTAGTGCACCGGCGGATTGCTCCGCACCTCCTGGCGCTGGTGGATGTGGCCCAGCGCCCAGTAGGCGTAGCTGGGGGCAAGGCTTTCGAGCGTGGTGGGGGCGTAGCGATCGTGCTGCGCGGCCGCGGCGGCGCTCATCACCTGCGCGTGCAGCAGCGCCACGGCCGGTTCCGGTCCGGGCGCGAGCGGAAACTCCGCCGCCAGGTCGCGCTCCTCGCGCGGCGTCTGGTGTCCCGCGGCCACCACCCAGCCCACCACCTCGCCCTCGCGCTCGATGGCGATTTGCCGCGGCTGGCGCGAGGCGACCAGATGAAAGCGCTTCTCCGGCCATCCGATGCCCATGGCCCGGTAGTTGGCCCGCCCCGGATCGTGATTGCCGGTGGCGTAGACCACCGTGAGCCCGGACCTGGTGGCGCGGGTCACCTCGTCGACCAGCACGCGCTCCGTCGCGAGGGTCAGCAGGTCGTTGTCGAAGAGGTCCCCGGCGATCAGCAGCGCGTCGGCCTGACGCTCCAACGCCAGGTCGATCAGACGAACGAACGCCTCGCGTCCGGCCTCGCGCAACCGCACGCGCACCGCCTCGTCATGGCGCCGATAGGGCGTGTCGAGGTGGATATCGGCAGCGTGGACGATGCGCAGCATGCGG
>DAOUHO010000028.1:0-26567 GCA_034428595.1 Chloroflexota bacterium
TCGGTGTTTGGCCATCCGGACGGCCCGGCCGCCGGGGTGCGGGCGCTCAGGCGCGCGCTCGGCTAGTCCGCTTTGTCGAGCGTCCGAATGCAGCCGGTGCAGATGCTCATGCGCTTGTAGCGCCCATCAACGAACACTCGTTTGCGCTGCACGTTGACTCGCCAGCGGCGGGGCTTCTTGGTGGCCTTGCGTTCCCAGCGCCCCGAGGCCTTGTGGCGAATGTGGTGTCCAAACTGCGTGCGCGTGCCGCAGACCTGACAACTCGCCACGGAGCCCACCATTTCCTTGCATTGACGGAGAATTCAAGGCGTTCCTAAGATCGCCCGCAACAGGCTAGCACGGAAAACGAGCAAATCAGTGGCGCACACCGACGGGCACGGGGCGGACACCGCGCCATCTGACGTCGTTTCCGGAACCGCCTTTCAGCGGGCCATGGCGGCGAGCCTGGAATGGCTCGAGGCGAACTCGACCCGCATTGACAGGCTCAACGTCTTTCCCGTGCCGGACGGAGACACGGGCACCAACATGGTGCTGACGATGCGGGCGGCGGTGGAACATGCCGCTCGGTTGGAGTCGCCCACGGTCGCCGAGGTTGGCCGCGGCCTGGCGCGCGGGGCTCTGCTGGGCGCTCGCGGAAACTCCGGGGTGATCCTCTCGCAAATCCTGCGTGGAATGAGCGAAGGCTTGGCGAAATTCGCGCACTGCGGTCCGGCCGAACTCGCCGAGGGAATCAAGCACGCGTCGCGCGCCGCCGACGAGTCGGTGACGAATCCGGTCGAGGGCACCATCCTCACCGTGGCGCGGGATGCGGCAAAGGCGGCGGTGTCGAACACCGTGGACACGCTGGAGGACCTGGGGACGACCGTCGTCGACGCGGCGCGCACCTCGGTGCGACGGACGCCCGAGCAGCTGGCCGTGCTCAAGGAAGCCGGCGTCGTCGATGCCGGCGGCCAGGGTCTGCTGGTGATCTACGAGGGATTGCTGCGCAACCTGCGCGGTCTCCCGCCTCCGGAGTTGATCACCGAGGATCGTGAGTTGGAAACCTTTTCGGAGTTCGCCGCCGCCCATGGCGCCGACGAGCACGGCTACTGCACGGAGTTCGTGATTCTGGGCACGGACATGGATCCCGACGTGGTTCGCGAAACGATGGGCGAATACGGGGGCTCGTTGCTGGTGGTGGGCGACCCCACTCTCATCCGCGTACATATGCACACGGAGACGCCGGGCGAGGCGCTGACAGCGGCGATGACCTATGGACCGCTGGACGCCGTCAAGGCCGAGAACATGGATATGCAACAGGCGGAGAGCTTTGCCGCGGCCGCCACCGAAGCGTCGGTTGCGCGCGTCCCGGTTGTGGCGACGGCCACCGGCGAGGGCCTGACGCAAGTGTTCGAGAGTCTCGGCGCGACCGTCGTCGAGGGCGGGGCCAGCATGAATCCAAGCGCGGGCGACATCCTGCAGGCCGTCGATGACCTCGACGGTGACTGGGCGGTCGTCTTGCCCAACAACAAGAACATCGTGATGGCCGCGCGCCAGGCGGCCGAGCAGTCCGACAAGGATGTGCGAGTGGTCGGCACGCGGACGGTGCCCGAGGGAGTGGCCGCGCTGGTGGCGTTCAACGCCACGGCCGCGGTGGATGTGAACGAACGCATAATGGAGACCGCGGCGGGCGACATCACCACGCTGGAGATCACGCGGGCTGTGCGCGATGCCACGATCGGCGGCCTGAACATCAAGGAGGGGGACTACCTCGGCCTCCAGGACGACGAGCTGGTCACGACCGGACAGGCCCCCAACGACTTGGTCAAGCGCATGCTCGAGGGGCTGGCCGACGACGAGCCTGAACTCGCCACCATTTACTACGGCAGCAAGGTTTCGGCGGATACCGTTGAGCAGCTGAGCGATGAGCTCCAGGCGGGCTTTCCGGACCTGGAAGTCGAAGTGATTCCGGGCGGCCAGGAGCTTTACGACTACGTCATCTCGGTCGAATAACGCGTGAGTGGCGCCGGCGCGCCGACCACGCAGGCGATGGTCGAGCGGATTGCGGGAATCCTGCGCGCGGAGCAGCGAAGCGGTCACCGGGACACCGCCGTGGACGAGGGACTCTCGCGCTGGATTGAGCGCGACCTGGGAGACCTGCCACCGAACGTCGCCGCTGCGCTGCGACGCCTCTCGAAATACTCATCGCTGAAGCCTGCAACGCGGCGGCAATTGATCGAGACCGTGCTGCCGCTGCTGACCGCGGACGTTGCGCCCCAGGCCAAGGGCAGCCTGGATGATCCGGTCACCGAGCTGTGGGGGATCGGGGCAACGGCGGCCAAGCGACTGCGCAGCCTGGGGATTTCAACGGTTGGCGATTTGCTGCGACACGCCCCGCATCGCTTCATCGACCACAGCGCCACGGTTCCCATCGCCGACGTCAACGCCGGGGAAGACGTGACGCTTGTCGGCTCGATCGTGGACGTCGCCTCGCGACGCGCGCGAACCAGACGCCTCAGCATCACCGAGGCGGTCTTGCAGGACGAGAGCGGCCAGATCACCGCGGTCTGGTTCAACCAGCCCTATCTGGCGAACACGCTGGCCGGTCGGCCCAACGTGGCGCTTGCCGGACGCGTTGACTACGGCCAGCACGGGCTGCAACTGACGAGCCCGGAGTATGAGCTGGACGCGGCGGAGCGGCTCCACGCCGGCCGCCTGGTCCCGGTGTACCCGTTGACCGCAGGCGTGACGCAGCGCCAGCTCCGGCGCTGGGTCTCCGCGGCCGTGGATTCGCACGCGCACGTCTTGCGGGACCCGCTGCCGGACGAGCTGCGACAGCGCCGCGAGCTGCCTGAGCTTGCGGAAGCGGTGGTGATGATGCACCGTCCGGACTCAGCCGCCAACGCCGAAGCGGCGATGGCGCGCCTGGCGTTTGACGAGTTGCTGGTCTACCAGCTGGCGATCCTCACGCACCGCGGACGCTGGCGTGACTCGCAGCCCGGCCGACCGATTGAGTTCGACCGCGACGCGATGGCGGACTTCGGCGCCAGACTGCCGTTCAAGCTCACGGACGATCAGCGTGCGGCGCTGGCGGCGGTTCTCACCGATCTGCGCCGCGATACCCCGATGAGTCGGCTCGTGCAGGGCGACGTGGGCTCGGGCAAGACCGCCGTGGCCGCCGGCGCGCTGTTCGCGGTATGCCGTGCCGGCTGGCAGGGCGCCATGATGGCGCCAACCGAGGTGCTGGCCGAGCAGCATACGCAGACGCTCGGCGACCTGCTGGAACCGCTGGGTGTGCGGGTTGAGCGCATCAGCGGCGGCGTTCCGGCTGCGGCCAAGCGACGACTCTGGCGCGAGGTGGCTGCCGGAGACATCGGCGTGGTCGTGGGCACGCAGGCGCTGATCCAGCAAAGCGCGCGATTCGCCCGCCTGAACCTCGCCGTCGTGGACGAGCAGCATCGCTTTGGCGTGCAGCAGCGCGGGGAGATCCGGGCCAAGGGATACAACCCGCATCTGCTGGCCATGACCGCCACCCCGATTCCGCGCACCCTGGCGCTGACCTTCTACGGAGACCTGGACGTCACGTCGATTCGCGAGATGCCGAGCGGGCGACGCCCGGTGCGCACCGCCTGGGTGCCGCGGAAGCGACGTGCCGACGCCTACACCTTCGTGCGGCAGCAAGTGGAAGCCGGCGGGCAGGCATTCGTGATCTGCCCGCTGATCCAGGAGTCGGAATCGCTGCAGGTGCGATCCGCCAAGGATGAGTTTGAGCGCCTCACCACGCAGGTCTATCCCGATCTCGCGCACGCCATCGGACTCTTGCACGGGCGCCTGAGCGCCAAGGCCAAAGACGCGGTGATGCGGGCCTTTCGGGATGGCGAGGTGAAGATCCTCGTCGGCACGGCGGTCGTGGAGGTCGGCATCGACGTCCCTCAGGCCACCGTGATCATGATCGAAGGCGCCGAGCGCTTTGGGCTATCGCAGTTGCATCAATTGCGCGGGCGCGTCGGTCGTGGCGGGCAGCAGAGCCATTGCCTGCTGCTGAGCGACACCACGGACGCCACGGAGAACGCCCGCCTGCGCATCCTTCAGAGCGTGCACGACGGCTTCGAGCTCGCGGAGCGCGACCTCGAGCTGCGAGGCCCCGGCGATATCTTGGGCACGCGTCAGCACGGGTTGACGAGCTTTCGGTTTGCGAGCCTGAGCGACATGGAAATGATCTGGCGGACCCGTGAGGATGCCGAAGCCATCATCCAGCCGGACCCGGAGCTCGAGCGCCCGGAGCACGCCCGGCTCGCGGCCGCCGTTCAGTCCATGCTCCAGGAGAGCGAATGGAGCTAGGCTTCCAGCCCATCGGCTCGCGCCGCGAAACCTGAGTGGCATCCAGGGGACGGGGGCTTCGTGTCGTCGCAGGTGAGCTGCGCGGGCGCGGCATCGACGTCGCGCCCGGTACGCGTCCGACGCTCGATCGCCTACGGGCCGCCGTCTTCGACTCCCTGGGCGCTCCACCGCCGCCGCGGGTGCTTGATTGCTACGCGGGCTCGGGCGCGTTCGGGATCGAGGCGCTCAGCCGGGGCGCCGAGCGCGTGCGCTTTATCGAACGCGATGCCCGGGCGTGCGGGGTGATTCGCGCCAATCTGCGCCGGTTTGAGCTGGAACATGCCGCCAGCGTTGAGCGCGCCGACGTGCTCCGCGCCGATCTGGCGGCGGGGGGGGCCTTCGGGCTGGTCCTGGCGGACCCGCCCTACGCCGATGATCCGTGGACTCCGCTCATGGACCGGCTGGCTCGGCCGGGCGTGCTTGCCGCCGATGGATTGATTGTTGCTGAATTCAGCGCGCGCCGTGCCGCTCCCGCCCCCCCGCCAACCTGGGAGCTGTGGAAGATCCGACGTCACGGTGATGGAGCTTTCGCCATCTATTGTCGATTGGAGAACGGGAAGTCCGGCGACGAGCGAACGTCGCTATAATCGCGCTCGCATTCCCAGCGGCTTTGCCATATGCGGGCGCTTTTTGCTGCGACATTCGACCCGGCGACTAACGGGCACCTAGACCTCATTGCGCGCAGCGCGGCATGTCACGCGGAAGTCGTGGCCGGGGTTTACGAACAGCCGGAATCGCGCACGCTCTTTTCCACTGAGGAACGCGTGGCGTTGGTGCGGGAGGCAACCGCACATTTGCCCAACGTCTCCGTGCGCGACTATCGGGGACTCACGGTAGACTTTGCGCGGGACATTGGAGCGAGCGTATTGGTGCGCGGACTGCGAGCAGTGTCTGACTTTGAGTATGAATTCGCGCTGTCGGCCATGAATCGCCGTCTGGCGCCGGAGTTGGATACCGTGTTCTTCCTCTCAGCGCCCGAGCATGCCTACGTCAGTTCGTCGTTGGTGCGGGAGATCGGCGCCCTTGGCCGAAGCGTGGCGCCGTTTGTGCCGGCAAACGTTGCCACGGCCGTGGCGGCGAAATACGGCGATGCGTCGCCGAGGAGGTAGCGAGCCATCGATCTCATCAACCTGATCGAACGTCTTGAGGCCCTGGTGACCGCTGCCCAGCGGGTGCCGATGATGCGTCGCATCGTGATGGACGAGCGCGCGTTGCTGGAGATCGTCGACGAAATGCGCATTCGCATTCCGGAGGAAGTCCGGGAGGCGCGGCGGGTGCTGCGGGAACGTGAGCAGATTCCGCAATCGGCGCAGATGGAGGCGGAGCAGATCATTCAGCAGGCGCGTGAGCAGGCTGATCAAATGCTGCGCGACGAGGAAATCGTCCGCCAGGCCGAAGCGCGGGCCGAGCAGATCGTCGAGGCGGCGGAAGAGCGAACCGAGGCGTCGCGGGAGGAAATGGACGTCTACGCGCTCAACATGCTGCGCGATATCGAGCACCGCCTGATTTCTCACCTCGCGAGCATCCGCCGCGGCATTTCGGCGCTCGACGAGGATTCCACCGGTATCACGGAACTCGGCGACGAAGAGACCGTCTAGGCCACGCTACCCCCTGGTCATCGTGAACGACTTCGTGTTCAACGTCGCGGCATTCGTGCGCGAGCCGCCCGGGACCAGCCGGCGGCATGACGTCCTTGCGCCGCCCGAGGCGCTCGACGTCGCCGAGTTGGTCACCTCGGTGGCGGGCCACGTGCGCCTGGTGCGCCTGAGCGGCGCCATCCACGCCTCCGGCGAGTTCGAGGCGTCGGTCGAACAACCGTGCGCGCGATGCCTGGATCCCGCCCGCCAGACTCTGCGATTCGAGGCTGATGGCGAGTTCTTGATCGACTCGACCGGGGCTGCGACCGAGGAATCGGGTCTCGAGGCCGTTTGGCAGCTCGACGATCGGCACAACCTCGACCTCACGCCGTTCCTGGCCGAGGGCCTGATTGCCGCGCTGCCGCTCATGCCGGTCTGCCGGCCGGAGTGTCCCGGATTGGAAAGCTCCGAAAGGCCCGCTGAAGCGGCAATCGATCCGCGCTGGAGCCGGCTGGCCGAGCTTCGCGCCACAATGTTTCCTGATATGCCGGGAACTAAGGGATAATGGGGGCCTATGGGAGCTCAACCTAAACGTCGGCTTACGCGCTCGCGCCGCCGGCGGCGTCGAAATCAGATCCGCGTCGCCACCCCGACGCTGGTGCGTTGTCCAACCTGTCACTCGCTGATGCGAAGCCATCACGTCTGCGGGGTTTGCGGCAACCTGCGTGGCACGGTGGTCGTTGAGCCGAGCGAGCAGGCTGCCAAGTATCGGTAGCGGGCGCGGGCGGCGGTGACGACCGCCGGCAAGCCAGGGATTGCCTACGTCTTTCCGGGACAGGGCGCCCAAGCGGCCGGGATGGGCGCGGACCTCTTTGCCCGATCCAGCGCCGCGCGCGAGGTCTTTGCCGCCGCAAACTCGGCCTTTGGCGACGATCTGGCCGCGCTTTGCTTCCACGGACCGGCGGAAGCGTTGCACCCAACCCGCGTGCAGCAGCCGGCCGTCGTGGCCGTGGCCCTGGCGGCGTATGCCGCGTTCACCGAGGCGCTGGGCCAGGTGGCCGGCAGCGACGGCCAATCGCTTCCGGTGCGCGCCCTGGCAGGGCATAGCGTGGGCTTGTGGGCCGCCGTGGCCGTCGCTCGGTCGCTTGACATCGGCCCCGCGATGGCGATGGTTGCCACACGAGGAGAGGCGATGCAGACGGCCGCGGCGCACCGGCCGGGGCGCATGAGCGCCGTCCTGGGTCTGGATCCGAATCAGACGGAAACCGTCGTGGCCGCAATTCGCGCACGTGTGCCGGGGAGCTATCTCTCCGTCGCCAATATCAACACGCCCGGCCAGGTGGTCGTCGGCGGTGACCTGGCGTCGCTGAACGAGCTTCCCGCGGCGGCGAAGGCGGCCGGAGCGCGGCGGGTGGTGCCGCTGGACGTCTCCGGGGCATTTCACACGGCGGCCATGCTGCCAGCGCGCGACGTGATGCGGGAGCGCCTGCTGGCCGCACCGCTCACGGATCCCCAGACTCCGGTCATTGCAAATATGGACGGTCAGCCGATGCACACGGCCGCCGAGCTGCGGGTGGAGCTTGCCGAGCATGTGGCGGCCCCGTTGCAGTGGTGGCGCGGTGTGGGCACACTCGGTGCATTGGGTGTGACCCACATCGTGGAATTCGGGCACAAAGGCATGCTGACGAGCATGCTGCGCCGCGCAAAGCAAGACGTTTCCCTGCTCAACGTCTACGATGCTGACTCGGCCGACGCCGCGGCGAAGGAACTGCGCAATGTCTGACCCCATAGCTGGCCGCCTGACCGATCGGCGGACGTTGATCACGGGGGCGTCGGGCGCGTTGGGTGAGGCGTATGCGCGTCGCCTGGGGGCCGAGGGTGCGCGCCTAGTGCTGCACTACAACCGCAACGAGGCCAAGGCGCGCGAGCTCGCCTCCGCCATCCAGGACGCGGGCGGCTCGGCCGTGGTCGTTGGGGGCGAGTTGTCGACCACCGAGGGCGCCAACCACGTCGTGGATGAGGCGATCCGAGTCCTCGGCGGACTGGACGTGTTGATCAACAACGCCGGCATCATTCGTGACTCGCTGCTGATGCGGATGCGGGACGAGGACTGGGACGATGTGATTCGCACGAATCTTCGCTCGGCGTTCGCCTGCTCGCGTCGGGCGGTGCGGGGCATGCTGCGGCAGCGCGACGGGCGGATCATCAACATTTCCTCGGTGGCCGGCACCGGAGGCAATGCCGGTCAAACAAACTACGCGGCCGCCAAAGCCGGGTTGGTCGGCTTCACGCTTGCCTTGGCACGTGAGGTGGCCGCTCGAGGGATCACGGTCAATGCCGTCGCGCCGGGATTCGTCATCTCCCCGCTGACCGATGACCTGGAGGGGGAGCTTCGCGAGTGGATCATCGACCGCATTCCGCTGGGGCGCTTTGCTACGCCTGACGATGTTGCGGGCGCGGTGGCGTTTCTGGCATCCAGCGACGCTTCGTATATCACCGGGCAGGTCATGACGATCGACGGCGGACTCCACATGGGATGACGCCGAGTGCTTGAAAAAGTGCTGGTGGCCAACCGCGGCGAGATGGCGGTGCGAGTCATGCGCGCGTGTCACGACCTTGGGATCGGGACGGTGGCCATCTACTCGGAGGCCGATGCCGACAGTCTTCCGGTGCAGATCGCCGATGAGTCGGTGTGCATCGGTCCCGCGGCGTCAAGCGCGAGCTATTTGAATGTCCCCAATATCATTGGCGCCGCGCTCAACACGGGTGCGGACGCGGTGCACCCCGGCGCCGGATTCCTGGCCGAGAATGCCTACTTCGCCGAGGTGTGCGCCCGCTACGACCTGACGTTCGTGGGACCGGATGCCGACACTATTCGAGAGTTGGGTGACAAGGTTCGGGCCCGCGCGGCGGCTGTGGCGGCGGGCCTGCCGGTCGTTCCTGGATCCGAGGAGCCGGTGCGCGACGCCACCCATGCGCGTGAAATCGCGCGCGAGATTGGGTTTCCGGTTGTGCTCAAGGCGGCGGCCGGCGGCGGGGGGCGCGGCATCCGACCGGTTGCCGATCCCGACGAGTTGACCGGGCTGTTCTCGCTGGCGCAGGCCGAGGCGCGCGCCTCATTCGGCAGCGGCGACCTCTACGTCGAGAAACTGATCGAGTCGCCCCGTCACGTCGAGGTGCAGGTGATCGGCGACGGCAAAACCGTGCTGCACGCGTGGCATCGTGAGTGCTCGATTCAACGCCGCTATCAGAAGCTCATCGAAGAGGCCCCGGCGCCAAATCTGCCGCATGGTCTGAGCGATCGCATCACCCAGGCCGCGGTGCGGTTGATGCAGGCGCTCCACTACCGCAGTGCGGGCACCGTCGAGTTCCTGGTCGACGCGAGTGGCGACTTCTTCTTCATGGAAGCCAATGCGCGCATCCAGGTGGAGCACCCCATCACCGAAGCGATCACCGGACTCGACGTGGTGGCCGCGCAGCTCTGCATCGCCGGGGGCGACTCGCTCGGCGTTTCCCAAGCGGACGTGGGCCGCAACGGCCATGCGATCGAATTCCGATTGACTGCCGAGGATCCGACGCGCGACTTTCGGCCGGATTCCGGGCGGATCGCACGGCTGCACCTTCCGGGTGGCTACGGTGTGCGCGTGGATACGCATGTGTTCGCCGGCTACGACGTGCCGCCGTTCTACGATTCGCTGCTGGCGAAGCTCATTGTGTGGGGCGAGACTCGTGCGGAGGCGGTTGATCGGGCGCGTCGCGCCGTGGCTGAGACGACGATCGAGGGCCCAGCCACCAACCTGGCTTTTCACCAAGCGGTGCTGGACGACGCGCAGTTCGCCGAAGGTTCCTACGACGTGGGATATGTCGAAGCCCTGCACGAGCGGCTGGCCGGCGTAACGGCCTAGCCGTGGCTGCACGTCCGCGCCGCGACCGACGCGCCGCCCGCGAAGCTGCCATGCGCCTGCTGTTCGAAGCGTCGATTCGCGGCGGCGATCCGCTGGACCTCTTCGCGTCGCGACAACACGAATTGGGCCTGGCGGCCGACGCGCGGGCCTATGCCGCGACCCTTGTCGAGGAGGTCGCTGCGCGTTCGGGGGACCTGGATGCGATAATCAGCGAGTTGGCCCCCGCATGGCCCATCGCGCAGATGGCCCAGCTAGAGGTGGCTATTCTGCGAATCGGCATCGCCGAGATTGACTCCGGTCGCGTGCCGCCGGCGGTGGCGATCAACGAGGCGGTGGAGCTTGCGAAGCAGTACTGCACGGATGGTGGGCGGCGTCTCATCAACGGCGCGTTGGGCACGCACGTGCGACGCCAGGCCGACTCGCCGGCGTCGTAGGCATTAGGCTTGGCTATGGACGCGGACCGACCTGCCGAACCCCCGCAGGAGCCAGACGAGGCGCCTCAGGATCCGGAGGGCGAAGAAACCGGCGGCGTGATGACGCTGCGCGAGCATCTCCAGGAGCTCCGCACGCGACTCACGATTGCCGTGCTGGCCGTCATTGTGGCGAGCCTGGTGGTGTGGCCGTTCAAGGACTTTGTGTTCGAGGTCGTGCAGTATCCGCTGCCGCGCGGCGCCATCTTGCAGCAGATTTCCCCCACGGAGACCCTGTTCACGTTCTTCATGATTTCAATCATCGTCGGGTTGGGTGTCGCCAGTCCCGTCGTGCTGTATCAAGTCTTGGCCTATGTGGCGCCCGGTCTCTACGCGCATGAGCGGCGCTGGCTCTACCTCAGCATCCCAGCAATCGCGGTGGCGTTCCTCATCGGGGCGGCGTTTGCGTGGTTCGTGGTGCTGCGATTTACGGTGGGATTCCTGGCGGGCTTTGCGCCAAGATCGATTGCGACGGAGTTCACGGTTGCCACCTGGGTCACGTTCGTCCTGCGGATTCTGCTCGCGGTGGGCATTGCCTTCGAGACGCCGTTTTTTATCTTTGCTTTGGCAAAAATCGGCGTCGTGAAGGCCAGCACCCTCGGCAAGTACCGCCGCTACGCCATAGTCGCGATTGTGATCCTGGCCGCCGTCATCACGCCAACGCCGGACCCCTTCACGCAGCTATCGGTGGCCGTGCCGGTCTACGCGCTATATGAGATCGGCGTGGTGCTGGCCCGCGTGGCGGCGCCTGAGGATGAGCCGGAGGAGGCCGACGGCCAGGCCGGCGCTGAACCGGCGGTGACCGGCTAGACGGAAGCGTTCAGCCTCCGGTCATAGCCGGCGGGTGGGCGGCGTGGCCGGCGGATCGAGCTTGAGCCCTCGCAGCTCGCGCCGCATGTCAGCCGGCGGAGCCGCTGCGACCCGCCAGCGGTCGCCGGCCGGATCGGTGAATTCCAGCATCCAGGCGTGCAGCAGTTGGCGCGCGGCCAACGGCGGCTGCGGCCCGTAGCGCGCATCGCCCAGCACCGGGTGACCGATGGATGCCAGGTGCACGCGGATTTGGTGCGTCCGCCCCGTACGCGGGCGCACGTCGAGCAGCGCGGCGCTCGCGCTCGCTGCACGCACCGTATAGGCGGTCTGGGCCGGGCGGCCTGACCGGATGACGGCCATGTGGGTGCGGCGGGTCGGGTGACGGCCGACGGGGGCGTCGATGTCGGCGGTTGCGACGGTTGGGCGGCCGTGCACCACGGCGAGGTAGCGCTTGTGGACTTCGCGGAGCTCGAAAGCCCGCTGGAGCGAATGGTAGGCCGCAGTTGTCCGCGCAATGAGGACGACGCCTGAGGTGTCGCGATCCAGGCGGTGCACGATTCCCGGACGGCGCGGATTGCCGATGTCGGCCACCTCGGGATAGTGGGCGACCAGCTGATGCGCAAGCGTCGCCGGCTCATTGGCGGCTCCCGGGTGCATGACCACCCCCGGCGGTTTGTCCAAGACGACGAGATCGGGCGTTTCGAGCAGCACGCCCAGCGGGCTGGAATCGGGCGCCAGCGGGCTGGGAGCTTCAACGACGGCAACCACGACGTGGTCGCCGGCAGACACGCGATAGTCGGGGTCCTGAGGCTTGTCGTTGACCAGAACATGCTGGGCCTGGATCAGCCGGGCCGCGCGCGTGCGGCTCAACGCTGGGGCGGCATCGGCCACAAATCGGTCCAGCCGGCGTCCGGTGGCGGAATCGGGAACGATGAGGCTTTGCGTGGCCGCGCTCACGGTCGTGACCTGGCCACCACAACCGCGCGCGCGCGTGGCCGCTGCCTATACTCGTGCCGGACGCGCCCGATTCGGTGCGTCCATCTCATGGGAAGTGACTCCGGCGGTGCTGCGGCGCAATAGCAACGTCTTGCTCGAGATCACGGAGACCGTGCTCCTGGCATTGCTGATCTTCTTTGGCACGCGGATGGTGGTGCAGAACTTTCGCGTGGACGGCGGCAGCATGGTGCCCGGGCTTGAGAACGGGGAGTTTCTCCTTGTGAACAAGCTGGCATACGTCGCCGCGAAGCCCGATCGCGGCGATGTGGTCGTGTTTCGATCCCCAGCCAATCCCGAGGAAGACCTGGTCAAGCGAATCGTCGGGCTGCCAAATGAAACGATCGAAGTCCACGACGGCGGCGTTTATGTGAACGGGCGTCGCCTGGATGAAGACGAGTACTTTGCCGGGGTCACCGCGCCCGGGAGTGACCGCAGCCTGGTCGTTCCCGAGCAGGGCTACTACGTGCTCGGCGACAATCGAGGGCAAAGCATCGATTCGCGGCGCTTTCGCGTCGTGCCGGAGGCCGCAATCGTCGGGAAGGTCTGGCTGGTGTATTGGCCGGTGGACAAAATTGGCTTACTGCACGGCGCCAGCCCCGGCTTCGAGCCAGCGCCCGAACGCATCAGTCTGCTCCCGGCGGCGTAGTCTGCGGCGTTCCGTCGTCGCTGGGCCACGCCTCGATGAGTCGGCGCTTCGTTTGGTCCAACGATTCCGGGAGTACCTTGGTGTCGGCCGTCACGGCCATGAAGCTGGTGTCGCCCTCCCAGCGAGGCACGAGGTGGAAGTGCAAGTGGGCGGGGATGCCGGCGCCGGCGGCGCGGCCGAGGTTCATCCCGACATTGAACGCATCAGGTCCAAGCGCGTCGCCCAGCGCTCTCCGCCCCTGGGTCAGCAGGTGCATCAATTCAGCCGCCTCCTCTGGCGCTAGGTCGACGATGTCCGCCACGTGGCGGTAGGGCAGCACCATGAGGTGCCCGTTGTTGTAGGGAAACAGATTGAGGGTGGCGTATGTCAGCCGCCCGGCCTTGACAATGAGCTCAGGAACGCCGGCCGCGGTCTGGCGGTCGGTGCAAAACGGGCAATTGGACGTCTCGTCGGTCGCTGCCGCTACGTACTCCAATCGCCACGGGCTCCAAAGTCGCTGCGAGACCATCTGGGTGTCCCGGGGACCTGTCTGCGGATGGTACCGAGCGTGGCCCGCTCGCGCTGATACGATCGGCGGATGAGCCTTAGCCGCTTTCACAGTCCAGTTGCCCGGGCGATGGAGCAGAACCCGCTGCGACCGAATTGGTCAATGCAGCGGCCCGGTGTGCTGAGCCTGGCCTTCGGGTTTCCAGACGCCGCCAGCTTTCCCTATGACGATCTCGGCCGCGTGACCCGCGAGCTCATGGCGCAGCGGAATGCCGACGCGCTGCAGTATGGCCCGGTCTCCGGTCCAGAGCCGCTGCGGGCCTTTGTTGCTGACTGGGTGCGGGAGACCGAGGGTCTTCCGGTGGGTCCCGAACACGTGCTCATCACCAGCGGCGCGTCGCAGGCGATTGTGCTCTGTGCACGTCTGCTCGTGCCGGCGGGCGGAACCATTCTGGTCGAGTCGCCCACTTTCATCGGCGCGCTGTGGTTCTTGCGTGGTTTGGGTCTTGATGTCGTTGGGGTTCCGGCGGACGAAGAGGGGATTGATCCGGACGCGCTCGAGGGCACGGTGCGGCGCCTGCGCGGGGCCGGAATCGAGGCCAACGTGGTCTACACCATGCCGACGGTTCACAATCCAATCGGCACGAATGCATCGGATGCCCGCCGGCGAGAGCTCGCCGACCTTGCGCGGGGTCTCGATCTCGCGCTGCTTGAAGACGACGCTTACGGCGATCTGATCTTCGATGGCGATCGCCCGACGGCGTTGTATGAGTTGGCCGGGCCTGAGCGGGTCATCAAGATGGGCACCTTTTCAAAGCTCGTAGCCGGCGGCATGCGGCTGGGATGGGCTCTGGCCGACCCGGAAGACGTGGCGACGATGTGCAGCTTGAAGGCTGACAGCGCGAGCAGTCCGTTTGCGGCTTGGACGGCGGCGGAATATCTGAGTAGCGGCGCGTTGGCCGAACGCGTGCCCGCGCTGCGCCTGCTCTATCGAGCCCGGCGTGACGCCATGCTCGAAGAATTGGAGCCGCTGGCGCGGCTTGGCTGCACGTGGACTCGACCGGTGGGCGGCTTCTTTGTGTGGCTCACGCTGCCCGAGGGAGCGGATAGCGAGGCGATTCGCCCCGCAATTGAGGACCACGGCGTCACCTATCTGGCCGGCCACCACTGCTTCGCGGACGCCGCGCGCCGCCGCGACATTCGGCTGGCGTACAGCTATTTGCCCGAGGACCAGATTCGAGAAGGGGTGCGGCGACTGGTGCGGGGGCTAGAGGCGGTCCTGGCGAACTAAGCGGGGCGCCTCGCCACTGATGCGGACCGCTGAGGCACGGCGGCGCCCACCGCGGACGCCGGCATATCGCGAGGTGCGATCGGAGCCGTCCACTCCACGGCCACCGCGGCCCAGGAGAGCCCAGCCCCAAAGCCAACGAGCACGAGGCGGTCGCCTTGGTTCACGCGCCCCTGGGCTATGGCCTCGCAGAGGGCGATTGGAATCGACGCCGACGACGTATTGCCATACACGTCGGCGTTGACGACGAGCCGTTCCGGCGGCAGGCGCAGTTCGTGGGCGACGGCGCCGATGATCCGCAGATTCGCTTGGTGCGGGATGAATAGATCGAGTTCGCTGGGTTGCCAGCCGGCGCGCGCCATGGCGACGGCTGCGGCACGGACCGTGGCCTTGACGGCAAATTTGTAGACCGCTCGCCCATTCATCGAAATCAGATGCAGGCGGTCACGGACCGTTTCCGTACTTGCTGGGAGTTTGCTGCCGCCGGCGGGAATGTGCAGCAGCGGAGCTCCGCTTCCGTCCGAGCCGAGCGAGTTGCCCCGTATCCCCCCGCTGGCGCTGCCCTGCATGACGACGGCGCCGGCGCCGTCACCGAACAGGACGCAGGTTGAGCGGTCGGTCCAATCGACGACCCGTGACATCGTCTCGGAGCCAATCACCAGTACGGTCTGTACCGACCCGGCGTCGATGAGCGCGCGCCCAATTTCCAGCCCGTAGGTGAAGCCGGCGCAGGCGGCATTGAGATCGAACGCGCCGGCACTGCGGGCGCCAATGGCGTCCTGAATCAGGTTGGCCGTCGCTGGCATGGGCGTTTCCGGCGTGAGCGTGGCCACGATGACCATGTCGACGTCGGCCGCGGACAGGCCCGCCTGCTCCAGCGCCCGCGTGGCCGCGTCAAATCCCAGGCTGAAGGTCGTGTCGCCGTCGGCGGCGATTCGCCGCTGCCGGATGCCGGTCCGCGACACGATCCAGGCATCGGTGGTGTCGACCATGGACTCGAGATGGGCATTGGTCCAGATCTGGTCTGGGACCGCCATTCCCCATCCGACAATCGTGGCCGACATGGAACCTCTCGGTGTAGAAGAAAAGCGGCCGCCGTGGCGGCCCGCGTCGCAGAATAGCGCGAAGCTGATTCTTGTTCGACTGGCTGCGGGCGGCACTCATATGGCGTTCGGGGACCCATCCCGCGATATACTCGCTGCGGCGCGCTTATCCCATGCTTGCGCCAGCTCTCATGGCATCAGCACGGATTTCCATGGACGATCGAGTCGTCGTTACAGGCTATGGGGCGGTGACCCCGCTCGCGGATAACGCCGACGAGACATGGCGGGCCGTTCTGAGCGGACAAAGCGGCATCGGGCGGATCACGGCCTTCGATCCGGCAGCCTTTACGTCGCAGATCGCGGGCGAAGTCACTCCCTGGGACCCCAAGTCCAAACTTGGCCCCAAGCACGCGCGCCGCACCGATCGCTTCACGCAGTTTGCGCTGGAGGCGTCGCGGGCGGCGCTCGAGCATGCGGGCCTCGAGGTCACCGATGCCAACCGCCACCGCATCGGCGTCTACATCGGGACGGGCGTCGGCGGTTTGGTGTTTCTGCAGAAACAAACCGACGTGCTGCGCGAACGTGGCCCGTCGCGCGTGAGCCCCTTTCTGATCCCGCTCATCATCGGCAACATGGCCGCCGGGATGGTGTCGATGGAATATGGCATCGAGGGGCCGAATCTCGCCGTGGTCTCCGCCTGTGCCACCGGCGCGCACTCCATTGGCGAGGCGGCCGAGGTGATTCGACGTGGCGAGGCGGACGCAATGCTGGCCGGTGGAACCGAAGGGGCGATCTCGCCCATTGGTCTCGCGGGCTTCTGCGCTGGGCGTGCGCTGTCGACGCGAAACGACGATCCCGAGCGCGCGTCACGTCCATTCGACAAGAATCGAGACGGCTTTGTGGCCGCTGAGGGCGCCGGAGTCGTGATTCTCGAGTCGTATGCACATGCCGCGGCGCGCGGGGCCGCAATCTGCGGTGAACTCTTGGGCTACGGCGCTTCCGCCGACGCCTTCCACATGACCCAGCCGCCAGCCGATGGTCGCGGCGCCCGCCTTGCCATGGAACACGCCCTGCGAAACGCCCGACTCGATAGCTCCGACATCGACTACGTCAACGCGCACGGCACCGCGACCGAACAGGGCGACGCCGCCGAAACCCAAGCGCTCAAGGCCGTCTTCAACAATGGGGCGGGGGATGTTCCGGTCAGCTCCACGAAGTCGATGATGGGCCACCTCATTGGCGCCGCGGGCGCCGTGGAACTCATTCTTTGTCTGCAAGCCATGCGAGATAACGTGGCGCCGCCGACGATCAACTACGAGGTGCCGGACCCGGCATGCGATTTGGACTACGTGCCCAACCAGGCTCGCGAGTTGCCACTCCGCCGGGTGATGTCGAACAGCTTCGGATTCGGGGGCCAGAACGCCGCGCTGATCGTCGGGTCCGACGCCGGCTAAGGGTGGCCGCCGCGGAGTGAACGTCAACATTCGGCAGCGCGTGACAGCTGTGCTCGATGCGATGCGCGACTTCAATCTCGCCGAGCTCGAGATTCGCATCGGCTCGGAACGTGTCAGTCTCAAGCGCGCCGGCATGGCGTCCACGCGAGGAGCGGCCGGCGTGCCGGCGGCAGCCAAGCCCGATGAGCCGCCGGGTCACCTGGTGCGCGCGCCGCTTGCCGGCACATTCTTCGCCACGCCCAAGCCCGGCGACCCCGCATTCGTGCAAGTGGGCCAGCAAATCCGCGAGGGCGATCTGGTCGGCCTTGTCGAGGCCATGAAGGTGTTTAACGAAGTGCTGTCCGATGTCGATGGCCGCGTGGCGCGCGTTCTGGTTCGAAGCGGTGACGGTGTCGCCGCGGGCCAGCCGCTGCTGCGCGTCGACGCGGAAGTTTCAACCCAGGGTGGGTATCCTTAGCGCATGTCCTCCGTTATCGCAGCCGTACGCCGCCGCCCTTCCATCGTGGTGTCCGACGCCCTGCTGGTTGGCGCGTTCACGGCGATCATGTGGCCGGCGGCGCACGCCAAGGTCGAGGCCGAACCCGTGCCCTACACCTTGCAGGTGTTGATGGTGCTGCTGGCCGGGCTGCTGCTTGGCCCCTGGCGCGGCGGCGCCGCCATGGGCCTCTACGCCATCATCGGATTCGCCGGAGCGCCCATATTCGCTCGCGGCGGCGGCCCGGCCTACTTCTTCTCGCCGACTGCCGGATACATCTACGGATTTGTCATCGCGGCGGTGGTGGTGGGCCTGACCGCGCAGTTCCTTCGCCGGCGCTTCGAGGCCCAATCGGACGGCAGCCAGGGAGTGATCGAGCGATTCGCCAAAGTCGAGTTGCCGGCCGCGCTGGCGGGCATTCCGATCATCTACATCTTTGGCGTCAACCATCTCGCCCTGTACTATCTGCTCGCCACTGACAAGTCCAATCCTTGGGGGCTGGCCTGGCTCAATGGCGCCGGGATCTTCATCTGGTACGACGCCATCAAGGCCGCCATCGCGGCGACTATTGCGAGCAGTGCCGGGCTACACGGAGAGAGGTAATGCGTGGGGACTTTTGAACGCATAGTGGCCGTAATTGCCGACAAGCTTGATATTCCCGCCGAGGACATCGGGGAGGCGTCAAAGTTTGTCGAGGACCTCAACGCCGACTCGCTGGACCAGGTTGAGCTGATCATGGCGCTTGAGGACGAATACGACATCACGATTCCCGACGAAGACGCCCAAAAGATCGTCTCCGTCAAGGACGCGCTGGACTACATCGAGACCAACGTCGACTCCAGCTAGGGCGATTGCGGATCGGCCGTAGCCGCAGACCTTTGATCGGCCGTTCGCGCCGGCCAGTGCCGAATGTTGGCTTGGTTGCGGCTTGGCGCGTTGCACGTGGGTACTATCGAAAGCGGCGACGACACGCGTTGACCCTGAAAGCAAGCTAGTGACCGTGGTGCAGCCGACTCAAGCCAATTCAGTTGCCGCCCACTTCGAGGCGGCGCGCGAGGTCCTGGTTGCCGGCATCTCGGGGACGGCCCGCGAAAACGCGGCGCTGGGGCAGGCCATGCTCGCGGCCAGCGGGGAAGGCCCCTCCATCGTTGCGCCGGATGGGCGTCGGTATCTGGACTATTTCTCCGGCTTCGGCTCCGTCATCCTCGGGTATGGCCACGCCGGCGTGCGAGCGGCGATCGAGCAGGCGCTCGACATGGGGATCATCCACGGACCCGAGACGGTCTATCAGGAGCAGCTCGCGCGACGCATCGTGAACCTGGTGCCCTCGGCCGAGATGGTGCGCTTCGCCAATTCGGGCTCGGAAGCCACGATGGCGGCGATCCGTTTGGCACGAGCGCATACCCAACGGACAAAGATCCTCAAGTTCGAAGGTCACTTCCACGGCATCCACGAGCACGTGCTTTACAACACCCACCCGGAGCCTCGCCCGGTCACGCCCGGCGAGATCGTGGAGACGTCCGCGGATTCCGCGGGCATCCCGCCGGCGTTCGCCGATGCGGTGATCGTGGCGCCGTGGAACGACCAATCCGCCGTGAACCATGCGTTCGAGCGCCACGGCTCGGACATTGCTGCCGTGATCATGGAGCCCATCAACTACAACGCCGGCGCCCTGCTGGCGGGTATCGACTACCTGCGGGCGGTGCGGAATATCACGCGCGATCACGGGAGCGTGTTGATCTTCGACGAGGTCCTGTCTGGATTTCGCACCGGCACCGACTGTGCACAGGGCTTCTACGGCGTCACGCCCGACGTGACGCTGTTGGGCAAGGCGGTGGCGAACGGCGTGCCGTTGGCGGTCATCGCTGGTCGGCGTGACGTGATGTCGGGGCTGGCGCCGCTGGGCCAGTCGGCACACAGCGGGACCTACTCCGGCCATATCTTCGGCGTCAAGGCGGCGTTGGCCACGCTCGATGCGCTGGAGGCTCCCGGCGTCTTCGACGGCGAAACGGGCCTGCTGGCTCTGTCCGAGCGGTTGTACAGCGGTCTGCGGGATATATTCGAACACCGGGACATTCGCTGCCGCGTGCAGGGCGTAGGCCCGCGATTTGCGCTGTACTTCGGTCTAGACCCGGACGTAGAGCCGCGGGCCTATCAGGACATTGCCGGACACGACTCCGACACCCTGAAGCAATTCGCGCGGGCGTGCTACGCGCGCGGCGTCTATTTTCACGTATACGACGTAGTGGTTGGGCACCACGGCTTCGGGACCGCGCACGACGCCAGCGTCATCGACGACACGCTGGACCGGGTGGACGCCGCGTGTGTCGACCTGGCGGCCGACTGAGGCCGGATCGCCCTAGAACAGTCCCATCGCGACGGACGATTGGGCCCACGCCAGGATGCCGCCGCCGACGATGCCGAGCGCCAACGTCGCACCCGCGGTGGCCGCGATGACGGCGGTGTGCAGGTCGGCCACGGCGGCGGAGGGCGGGCCGTCGGACGCCGCCTCGGCCTCTGGATCGCTCATGAACATCTGCACGATGACGCGCAGGTAGTAGAACGCCGACACGACCGACGTCACGACCAGCACGATGGCGAGCCAGCCCAGATCCGATTCAACGGCGGCCTGAAGAATGTAGAGCTTGCCGAAAAAGCCGGACAGCGGCGGGATGCCCGTCAATCCGAGCATGAACACCGCCATGGCCACCGCGGGCACCGGAGAGCGCTGCATCAGGCCGCGGAAAGCCGAGATCTCATTGCTGCCGGTTTGATACTCCACGACGTGCGCGACGGCGAACGCTCCGAAGTTCATGAAGGCGTAGACGAAGCCGTAAAACAGCACCGACGGCAGGCCGACGAAGTCGAAAAAGGCGAAGCCGGTGTCGGTCTCGACCCGCGTGACCGCCGCGAGCCCAACCAGCATGTATCCGGTGTGGGCAATGCTCGAATACCCGAGCATGCGCTTGATGTTGGACTGCGAGATGGCCACGAGGTTCCCGACGATCATCGTGGCGCTGGCGATGATGGCGATGGCCAGGGCGACGTTGAGCACAACCGCGGGATCGGCGCCCGTGTCGGCGCCCTGGAATCCGAATCCGAGCCCGACGACGCGCGCGAGCAGCGCCACGGCGGCGATCTTCGGACCCACGGAAATGAACGCGGCCAGGGGCGTGGGCGCGCCCTGATAAGCGTCGGGCGTCCACGCGTGAAATGGCACCGCGGCGACCTTGAACCCGAAGCCGACGAGGATGAGACCGATTGCAAACAGCATCCACGGGGTGGCACCGACGGTCATGATGCGCTCGGCGAGCTCCGGAAAGTAGGTCGTGCCCGTGAGGCCATAGGTCCAGGCGATGCCGTATACCAGCACCGCGGTCGCGAATGCCCCGAGCACCAGGTATTTCATCGCTGCTTCGACCGAATCCCGGCGGAACCGGGTCATGGCCGTCAGCACGTATACCGGCACCGCCATCAGCTCCAGGGCGATGAACGCCGTCACCCAATCGACGGCGCCGGCCATGAGCAGCATGCCGCTGAGCGAGAACTGCAAGGTGGCCGCCGTCTCGGTGAACGGCACGCGCTCGAAGCGTTGGGCGGCGGTCAGGACTGCGAGCGATCCGACGACCAGGAACAGGGCGCGGAAGAAGGTGGAGAACCCATCGATGACCAGCTGACCGCTGAAGATTTCGAGCGCTCCGCCGTCGATTGGTTGACGCAACGCCATCACGATGCCCGCGGTGATATTTGCGCCCAGTACGATGCTGACCGACCACCAGCGGTCGTCGTTGCGCAGGATCGCCGTCCAGAGCAGCAGCAACATGGCGCTGCCCGCGACGATGATCTCCGGCAGAATCCAGGTGAGATCGGAAGCTTGGACTTCGCCCATGACGCTAGCCCACCAACCCGGCCGTGGCGCCGGTGATCATGTCCACGAAGGTTGCCGGATAGATGCCGATCCACAGCACCAGCACAGCGAGGGCGGCGAAGGCCGCACCCTCCACGCGGTTTATGTCGCTGATCGAGCTCAGGGCGTCGTTGCGCAGGCGGCCCAGCACCACGCGCTGGTACATCCACAGCATGTAGGCCGCCGCGAGCACCACGCCGATCGCGGCCGTTACTCCGGCGGCGATGCCGTAGTCGAATGCGCCGACCAGGACGAGAAACTCGCCCACGAAACTGCTCAGCATTGGCAGTCCGAGCGAAGCCAACGTGAAGAACCCAAGCGCAACGGCATACGCCGGCATGCGCGTCACCAGGCCGCCGAGCTCCGCGATCTGTCGCGTGTGGACGCGGTCATAGACCACGCCGACGGCCAGGAACAGCGCGCCGGTGACGAGGCCGTGGCTCATCATCAGGATGATGGCGCCGTCGATGCCCGTCTGCGAGCCGCTGAAGATGCCAAGGGTCACGAAGCCCATATGGCTCACGCTCGAGTAGGCGATGAGCTTCTTCAAATCCGGTTGGACCATGGCGACGAGGGCGCCGTAGATGATGGCCACAATGGAAAGCGCGATGAGCAGCCCGCGCAGGTCGGCCACGGCGTCGGGCGTCATTGGGAGCATGAATCGCAGGAAACCGTAGGCCCCCATCTTTAGCAGCACGCCGGCCAGCAGCACGCTGCCGCCCGTCGGGGCCTCCACGTGGGCGTCGGGCAGCCACGTGTGGAAGGGGAACATGGGAACCTTGATCGCGAAGGCGAGCAAGAACGCCACGAACACCCACCGTTGCAGCCCAATTGCGGCGTCCTGCATGTTCGCCGGGATGGCCTCGATGTCAAAGGTCCCGGTGTTGAATCGGAGCGCCAGAATCGCCACCAGCATGAGCACGCTGCCGGCGAAGGTGTAGAGGAAGAACTTGATCGTCGCGTAGATGCGGCGCTCGCCGCCCCAGATGCCGATCATCAGGTACATCGGAATCAGCATCATTTCCCAGAACACGTAGAACAGGATGAAATCGAGCGTGACGAACACGCCCATCATTCCGGTCTGCAGCAGCAGCAGGTTGAGGAAGAATTCGCGTGCTCGGGTCTTGATCGTGAGCCACGAGGTGGCCGCGACGACCGGACCGAGGATGCCCGTCAGCAGCACCATCAGGATTGAGATGCCGTCGACCCCCAGCTTGTAGTTGATGCCGAGGGCCGGTATCCATTCGGCAAACTCGCCGTGCTGATACGCCAGCTCGGGATCGAACTCGGTGTTGAAGGTGATGACGATGATGATCGCGAACACCAGCTGAACCATCGTGGCGCCAAAGGCCGACAGGGCTTGCAGATCGCGGGTGCGCGAGAGCAGCACCATGGGGATGCCGATGAGCAGCGGCAGCCACAGCAGCAGCGACAGCAGCGGAAGGTTGAGCGCGGCTTCGCCGCTCATGTCGCGCTCCCCCCGAAGATCATGAGTCCGCCGATGACCAGCACGATGCCCACGACCATGAGCAGGGCGTAGTTTTGCGCCTGGCCGGTTTGCAATCGGCGCATTTCACCGCTCAGGCGGCGCGTGACTGCGCCGGAAGCGTTGACCAGTCCGTCGATTACGCCGGCGTCAAAGCCCCACGACACCACCGCGATGGCGCGGGTCAGCATCACCAGCAGGCCGTCGCCGAGATGGTCCATGTACCACTTGCGCTGAAAGAGCCTCTCGGCGCCCGGAGCGAGACGGCGTGCGGCGTCGGGGATCGGAACGCCCCGTCGGTAGGCGAGGTAGGCGATTGCCACGCCGGACAGGGCCACCACCGTCGAGATAATGGCGAGTACCACCGTGGGCGGATCGCCGGCGCCCTCGAAGTGGATGATGCCGGCCGTCTCGTACAGGTATTCGTGAAGAAAGCCGTGCTCGGGCGGAATCCCGAGGACCGCACCCGCGACGACCGCGCCGGCCGCCAGAATGCCGAGCGGCAGGGTCATCACCCACGGCGATTCGTGGGCGTGGTCGTGGAGCTCTTGGTTCCGCGGCTTGCCGTGGAAGGTCATCAGGATCATGCGCAGCGTGTAGAACGCCGTCATAAGCGACACCACCAGGCCGACGATGAAGAAGAGCCAAAAGATGCCCGCGCCCTGGTTGGCGGCAAGCGCCGTGCCCGCCGGTGCCGTCGCCTTCAGGAACGCGCTGGCCAGGATCTCGTCCTTGCTCCAAAAGCCGGCGAGCGGAAACACGGCGGCGAGGGCGAGGCCACCGAGCAGGAAGGTGCCGTAGGTGAGCGGCAGCTTGCGCCACAGCCCGCCCATCTGGCGCATGTCCTGCTCGTCGTTGAGGGCGTGGATGACGCTGCCGGACCCAAGGAACAGAAGCGCCTTGAAGAACGCATGCGTCGCCAGGTGGAAGATGGCAATGGAATACGCACCGGCCCCTAGGGCCACGAACATCAACCCGAGTTGGCTCACGGTTGAATACGCCAATACGCGCTTGATGTCGGTTTGGACCAGGGCGATAGTCGCGGCGACAAAGGCCGTGACCGTCCCAATGGCGGCGACGAAGATCAGGGCCTCGGGCGCAATCGTGTAGAGCGGATTCATCCGCGCCACGATGTAGACCCCCGCCGTGACCATCGTGGCGGCGTGGATCAGGGCGCTGACCGGTGTGGGGCCTTCCATCGCGTCCGGCAACCACACGTGGAGCGGGAACTGCGCGGACTTGCCCATCGCGCCGATGAACAGCAGAAACGCGATGGCCGTGGTCATGGCCGGGTCTTTATCGCCAATGACCTCGAAGATCTCGCGGTAGCGCAGCGTGTCGAAATGGAGGAACGCCAGGACGATGCCGATGATGAAGCCAAAGTCGCCGATGCGATTGACCAGGAAGGCCTTGGTGGCGGCGATGTTGGCGCTGTGTCGGTCGTGCCAGTAGCCGATCAGCAGGTACGAGCACAGCCCCACCATCTCCCAGAAGATGAAGAGTTGGAGCAGGTTGTCCGAGATGACCAGCATGATCATGCTGAAGACGAACAGCGGGATCCAGGTGAAGAACCGCGGTTTGTTGGCGTCGTGGTCCATGTAGCCGACGGCGTACATGGAGACGAGCGTGCTGACGCCGGTGACGACCAGCAGCATCACGACGGTGAGCGCGTCGGTCAGGAAGGCGATTTCGATGTCGAAGCCACCGCTGGCGACCCAGGTGTAGAGGACCGACGAGTCCTTGTCGGAGCCAGTGCTCTGGATCCAGAGCACCACGGTGGCCAGGAACGACCCGAGGATTGCCAGGGTGGACACCCAGCCGGTCCAGCGCGGATCGCGCCGCCCCGCCAGGCCATTGAGTGCAAAGGCCAGCAGCGGCAGCAGGGGAATGATCCAGGGCGCGTCTAGCATTCCGATGTCCTCACGCGTGCCATACCTCGCGTCATCCGCTCAGGCTGTCGAGCTGGTCGACGTTCACGACCGGATACACGCGGCTCAGGGCCACCAGAATTGCCAGCCCGATCGCCACCTCGGCGGCGGCGACGGTCAGCGAGAAGACGACGAGCACGAAGCCGGCCTGATCGTCCAGGTAGCGGGAGAAGGCCGCCAGGGTGACGTTGGCGCCCTGGAGCATCAACTCGATGCACATGAGCATGACGATGGCGTTGCGGCGGATGAGCACGCCGGTGGCACCCAGCGCAAACAGCAGGGCGCCGACAACGAGAAAGCCGTTGAGCATCATCGGGCGGACTCTTCCAGGGCCGGTGCTGCGCTGGCCTCCGCGTCGTCCGCCGCCATGCCCTCGGTCAACTGCGGGTAGTCAGCCCGCTCGTGCGACTCGATGCGTCGCGCCAGCACGATCGCACCAATAGTCGCGGCAGTCAGCAGCACGCTGGCCGCCAGGAATGGCAGTGTGAAATCGTTGAAGAGCGCAACGGCCAGCGCTTCCGTGCTCCCGCCGAGTTCCGAAACGGTGGCTGGCGGGAAGGCGCCCTTGATCGATTGGCTGATCTCCGGCGTGCCGACGCTGACGACAACACCCTCGATCGCCAGCAGGATTCCGAGCGGGATTCCCAGCCAGATCTGGCGATGGGTGACACGCTCCTGGGGGAGCCGCCGCATGTCCAACATCATCAGCGTGAACAGGAACAGCACCACGATGGCTCCGGCGTAGATGGCGATCTGGGCCACGGCCAGGAAGCCGGCGCCAAGGATCACGAAAAGACCGGCCACGTGGAAGATGACGGTTACCAGGGAAATAGCCGAATGGACCGGGTTGCGTACGACCAGCATTACGGCGCCGGCGCCCACAGCCGCGACAGCCAAATACCAGAAGGCGACGGTCGTCTCAAGGTTGTCAGCCATGCCGCTAGATTCTTCCGGCCACGGGCTGGCGGGGTCGCGGCAATCGGTCCACGTTGCGGTCCGCGTTAGCCACGTTCGAACCAATTGGCGATGGCTGCGCCCGGCCCAACGTTCTTCTGCTCGTCTTCCCGATTGGCCTGATCGCTCTCATAGATCTCGATCATCTTCTGGCCGTCGATCAGAAGGCCGCGACGATCATCTGTAACCAGATGGAAGTCGTGCGTGCGCTGAAGGGCGTCAACGGGGCAGGCCTCAATGCAGAAGTAGCAGAACACACAGCGGCCAACGTCGAACAAATAGCGGTCGACAAAGCGCGTGCCGTCCTCGTTCTCGCTCGTATCCACGCGGATCACGTCGTTCGGGCAGGCGGTTTCGCATAGACCGCAGCCCACGCACGTCATGCCGCCGGTTACTTCGTCGCGACGCATGCCGACCTGCCCGCGGAAGCGGTACGAGATATCGCGTACCTGCTCCGGGTAGAGGACGGTCGCCGGCTTGCGACTGGTGACCATCAACATGGTCTTGAGACCCTTCATCACGCCAGAACCGAGGGGCATGCGCTAGCTCCAGGCCATCCGTAGGCCGGCCGCGATGAGCAAATTCACCACGCCGATTGGAATCAGGATTTTCCAGCAGAAATTCATGAGCTGGTCATAGCGGAAACGCGGCTGTGTGGCGCGCAGCAGGAAGAATCCGAACATGAACAGGCTGACCTTCAGCAGGAACCAGATCACGCCGCTGAGCGCTTCCAGTCCCGGAATCGTCCAGCCGTGCCATCCGCCGAGAAACAGTGTGGAGACG
>DAOUHO010000029.1:0-53576 GCA_034428595.1 Chloroflexota bacterium
GCCGGTACGCCCCCTGGGGGGGGGAAAAGCCCGCCACCCGCGTCTCCGCGCCGAGCTCCGCCACGGAGACCCGATCGGAAGTGCTCGGCGCCGCCGCGCCGTTGCCATGCTGCTCCATGCGGCGAGCGTAGCAATTGGCCAGACGCGGCTCGCTGCCGGAATCCGGTCTTCCTCGTCCTTGGAAAAGACCTTGACGCAACCGTCCGTCATTCCCGCGAAGCCTGTCCCCGCGAATGCGGGGGGCGGGAATCTGGGTCCGCGCCCGTCGTCGCATGTCGGAGGAGCAATCCCGGGGGTTGCCCGTTCGCGAGTCCCCTTCGCGAGACTTCCAGCCGCGCCGAAGTCCTACCATGACCGGCGGGCATCACCGGCGACAGATGGGGCGCGCAGGGCTCGACCATGAAGTCGATCTCGTTCCAGTGGACCGAAGGCGTCGCGCCGTGGGAGGCCGAAACCGTCGTCTCCACCGTGGCCCACATTCAAGAGGTGATGCTGGTGCTCGGCCAGCGCGCCGGCCTGAGCCTGAATCGCGGCGAGTTGCGCCCGTTCGGCACCTGGGTGATTCCCGGCATTCCGCGCGGATCGCCCTATTGGAGCACGCGCTGGTACGTGGAGCAGAGTCTCGACAAAGCGACCGGGCAGATCTATGCGCCGAAGTTCATCAACGTCCTGCGCGACGAGCCATGGCAGCAGGTCGGACCCCACTACGACGTGGCCATCGTGCACGCCGATCTGCTCGATGCACCGGAGCGCAACGCCGGCGGCACCAGCGATCCCCACGTCCTCGCGGCCACCGAGGCCGACCTGGCCGCGGTGCTGTCCATGCACCGGCTGCGGCGCATTCCCGAGCATGATGATCGGCGGATGGCCGTGCGCCGGCTCGCCACGCGCAGCTTCGGCCAGGTGCTCGACCTGCCCGGCCCGGACCGCGCGCAGGCGGTCGACCTGGTGCACGGCCTCCGCGTCTGCACCAACGTCTGCGTCATGCGGGCCGCGCCGCGCCCCGAGGACATCCTCGAGCTTGCCCGCCAGGAGCATCGCTCCCGCATCGTCTTCTGCCGCGACTGCACCAACGACCTGCTCGACCAAGTCGTCGCCACGCACTTCTCGCAGAACTGAGCATTAGGCGCTTACGGCCGGTGGCCCACGCTGCGTGCAGCGTGGGAAAGCCAAACCCCACGCCCGCGGACCGGCGAGCCAGGCTTCCTAGTGGCGCTCTAAACGACAGCGGCGCGGACGCGCCGGGCGTTGCCGCGCATCGCTGTCCGCCCCCGCGTGATCACCAGCTCCCCAATCCGGTCGTGGTGCGTGTTCTTCATCGTCACCTGGACCGCGTGGAAGCCGTGACGGCGGACGAGGTCGGCGATTTCGGGCGCGTGGTCGTAGGTGAGCATGAACTCGGGCGCGGCGTCGGCCAACAGCTTGAACAGCCGCGGATGGTCGATCTCGAAGTGCGTATAGAGTCGCCGTCCGGCGCGCTTGCCGCCGGCGGTGTAGGGCGGATCGGCAAAGACCACCGAGCCCGGCGTGCCCGCAAACTCTTCCAGCAGCCGCATGCCGTCGGTTTCGCGGAACTCGATCCGATCGGCGTGTTCACTGATCTGGCGCAGGCGGGACACGATGGTCTCCGGATACCAGCGGGACGCCAGCCCCTTGCCGCTCTCGCCGGCGCGGCTCAGCGACGCGCCGGGCGCCAGAATGCCGCCGCGGCGGGTGCGGTTGAGCACCAGCGTGCGGAAGCCCCGTTCCAACGGTTCATTCGGGTGGCTCCGCGCCAGCGCTTCCACGGCCTCGCGCGTGGGCTCGAACGCCCGGACCAACTCGCATAGATCGGAGCCGTGGTGCAGCGCGGCCTTCCAAAAGGCCGCCACGTCGGGATCAAGCTCGGACAACAGGCACCCCTCGACCAGCCCCTCCATCACCGCCGTGAGCGAGACGATGGCGCCGCCCCCAAACGGCTCAATCAGCAGATCCGGCTTGGGGACCAATCCGCCGAGCCAGGCGCGGATGTGCGGCACCAGCCAGGTCTTGCCGCCCGGATAGCGCAACGGACTGCGCTGGGGCACCGACGCCACGTTGGCGGCTGGAATCGGCGAGTGCGGGAAATCGTTCTCGGCCACCGGGTCAGGCCTTCGCCGCTTCGAGGTCCTCGCGCAGCTCGCGGATGCGGTCGCGGAATTGGGCGGCCTTTTCGAATTCGAGCGCCTCGGCGGCCAGGCGCATCTTGGCTTCCAACTGCTTGATGTGCGCCGCCAGCTCCGCCCGGGTCATGGCGTCCACGCGGCGGAAGCCCAGCTCATAGGCCGGCGCGTCCTCGGCGGCGCGCGGCAGGGCTTCGGCCTCCACCCGGTCGGTGAGGTCGCGCAGCCCCTTGATAACCGACTGCGGCGTGATGCCGTGCTCGGCGTTGTACTGAATCTGCAAGCTGCGGCGGCGATAGGTCTCGTCGATGGCCCGCTGCATGCTCGCCGTCACGATATCGGCGTACATGATCACGCGGCCGTTCAGATGCCGCGCGGCGCGGCCGATGGTCTGGATGAGCGACGTGTCGGCGCGCAGGAATCCCTCCTTGTCAGCATCGAGAATCGTGACCAACGACACCTCGGGCGGGTCGAGCCCCTCGCGCAGCAGGTTGATCCCCACCACGACGTCGTAGACCCCGCGCCGCAGCTCGCTGAGGATCGTGACCCGGTCCAGCGTGTCGATTTCGGAGTGCAGGTAGTGCACTTTGATGCCGATCTCCGCCAGGTACTCGGCCAGGTCCTCGGCCATGCGCTTGGTGAGCGTGGTGCAGAGCACGCGCTCGCCCACCCGCACCCGCTTGTTGATCTCGCCGATCAAGTCGTCGATCTGCCCCTCGGTGGGCCGCACCTCGATGGCCGGATCGACCAGGCCGGTGGGCCGCACGATCTGCTCCACGACCTGCTCGCTGTGCTCATATTCGTACGGACCGGGCGTGGCCGACATGAAGACGGCCGACCGCATGTAGGTCTCGAACTCGTCGAAGGCCAGCGGCCGGTTGTCGAACGCCGAAGGCATCCGAAAGCCGTAGTCGATCAGCGACTGCTTGCGGCTGCGGTCGCCGGCCAGCATGGCGCGCACCTGCGGCAGGGTGGCGTGCGACTCGTCGACCACCAGCAGGAAGTCCTCCGGGAGATAGTCGAGCAGCACCCAGGGCGGCTGGCCGGGCCGCCGGCCGCTCAGGTGACGGCTGTAGTTCTCGATGCCAAAGCACATCCCAGTCTCGCGGAGCATCTCCAGGTCGAAATTGGTGCGCTGGCGCAGCCGGGCCGCTTCCAGCACCTTGCCGCGCTCGTCCAGCTGGGCCGCGTATTCCGTCAACTCGTCCTCGACGGCCTTCAGCGCCTCGTTGAGACGCTCGGCCGGCGTGACGTAGAACCGCGCGGGGTAGATGGTGACCGACTCCAGCTCGTCGAGGATCTCGCCCGTCAGCGGCTCGATCTGGACGATGCGCTCCAGCTCCTCGTCGAAGAACTCGCACCGCAGCACGAAATCGTCGTAGGCCGGGTGGATCTCCACCACGTCGCCGCGCACCCGAAAGCGTCCGCGCTGGAACCCGGCATCGTTGCGCTGGTACTGCATGCCGACGAGCCGGCGGAGCAGCCATTGCCGTTCATACGCCTGGCCGGCCGTGATCGCCAGGCTCACCTGGCCGTAGTCCTCCGGCGAGCCGATGCCGTAGATGCACGAGACGGACGCGACGATGATCACGTCGCGCCGCTCGAAGAGCGAGCGCGTGGCGGAGAGCCGCAGCTTGTCGATCTCCCAGTTGATGTCGGTCTCTTTCTCGATGTAGGTATCGGTCCGCGGCACGTAGGCCTCGGGCTGGTAGTAGTCGTAGTAGCTGACGAAATACTCGACGGCGTTGTGGGGGAAGAACTCGGAAAGCTCGGTGGTCAGCTGGGCGGCCAGCGTCTTGTTGTGCGCCAGGACGAGCGCGGGGCGCTGCACGGCGTTGATAACGTTGGCGATGGTGAAGGTCTTGCCCGACCCGGTGACGCCGAGCAGCGTCTGGCAGCGGTAGCCGGAGTGAAGGCCGTCCACGAGCTGGGCCACGGCCTTGGGCTGGTCGCCAGCGGGTGCATAGGGCGCTTCGAGCCGGAAGCCTGCGGGAGTGCCGGTGCGGGGCGTGGTGGCCATGGGTCGTGAGCGGTGGCAGAGGGGTCAATTCTAGGATGCATGCGCGACGGTCTGAGCCCGACGTAGGCCGGCCGTCGTCGGCCCCGGCTTATCGCGCCGCGCCATCGCCAGCCGGTGAAGCGACGCTGGAAGACGTGGTGCGGCGGCTTGCGGTGCGCCCAGCGGTTCACGGCGTCGCCCTCTGCGGATCCGCCCGGGATGAGGCGCTGACACCGACGAGCGACCTTGACCTCTTGATCATGGTCGACGAGGCCCACGCAAATCTGCGCTCCGGCGTGACCCAAATCGACGGCCGCATGGGTGACCTGCTCTTCGCCACGACGCGTGAGATCGCGGCAATCGCCGACGCCGAGTCCTCCCTGGACGCCGGAACCTGGGTCGGGATGCTGGCATCGCACCTGGAGCGCGCCGAGATCCTATTTGACCGAAACGGGGCGCTCGCGAGGGCGCAGGCCCAGATTGACCGGGGCGACTTGGCTTCAGGCGCGGAGCCCGGCGCCGCCTATCGCGCCTGGAACAAGACCAACTACGACCGGCAGCACAATCTCCGGATGCTGGAGTCCGGCGACCCCGACGTCGCAGCGGCGCTTGACGTCCGGCTGCTGTATGGGCTGAGCGACATCTTCACAGGCTACTTCCCGACCCGCGGGCTGCCCTGGCGGGGCGAGAAGGCAGCCATGCGCTATCTGCGCGAGCACGATTCCGCATTTCTCGCGTTGTTCCAGCAGGCCATATCCGAGAGAGACCGGCACGCGAAGTTCGACCTGTACGAGCGGCTCTGTCAGCGGGCCACGGCGCCGGCCGGAGGACTCTGGCCCGACGAGTCCACCAGCGCCCACCTGCGCGATCCCACCGCGGCGTCGCCGGAAGCCCACGCCGAAGCGACGGCGTTTCTCGCGTCGCTGTTCGAGGAGGACTGAGTTGGACCGTTCGCGTCCGTGCCCGCCCCTGCCGGTGCTGCTGATCGTCAACGGGTACGCGGCGTCGGGCAAGACCACGCTCGCGCGGGCGCTGTCCCGCGAGTTGCGGTGGCCGCTGGTGGTAAAGGATGAGTTCAAGGAACTGCTGTTCGACCGCCTCGGCGCCAGCGACTACCAGGAGTCCAAGCGCCTGGGCGTCGCCGCCATCGAGGTGATGTTCAGTGTGGCCCGCGAGCTGCTGGCTGCCGGGACGTCGGTGATCATCGAGTCGCCGCTCGTCCCGCGCTTTGACAATCCCCGCCTCCGCGCGCTGGAACGCGACGCCGACTTCCTGACGGTCCAGGTGGTCCTCACCGGTGATTCCGACGTGCTCTTCGAGCGCTACCGAACGCGCGCTGAGCGCGGCGAGCGGCACCCGTGCCATTTCGACCATGACCGCCTGGCGGACATGCACGCGATGCTGCATGCGCCGTTTGAGTCGCTCACGGTCGCCGGCGAAACCCTCTATTTCGACACGTCGAGCCTGTCTGACGAAACGATCGCCGAGATGCAGCGGCAAACCGTCGCGGTCATCGACGAGCTGTCCGCGGCGACCGATCCACGATCCGGCGCGTGAGCGTGAGAGGGTCCTCGGTGGCCCGCGCTGCGTGCAGCGTGGGATCGGCCGCCGTCGAATCTCCCAGGCTGCCCGCAGCCTGGGCCACCGACACTGTCAGCCACTCCCGCGAAGCATGTCCCCGCGAAGACGGAGAGCCGGAATCCAGGTCCGGGCTCTGCCGCGCCTTGCCTGTGGTTAGGGGGCCGGTTCGGTCAGCACCTCGCGCAGCCGCCGCCCGATGATCTCGGGCTCGCCGGGCTGCAGGTTCGCCGAGTAGGCCTCCAGCTGATTCCGCGGCGGGTCGACGCGGACGTAGATCGGGGGCTTGCCGGCCAGCAGCGCGTCGCCGATCGTCTGGGCGTCGGGTCCGGTCCAGTCGGCCTCGAATCCAATCACCGCCGTCGGCACGAAAAAGCGGTCGTCGTCGAACTCGACCGTCGCGCGCACGCCGTCGATCTCCCCCACGTCGTCGACGATGATCTCGACCAACTCTCCCATCTCCCGCAGCATCTGGTTCTCGTCTGAGTCCATGTAGCTGCGCAGCGCGGCGTAGAGGCCCACCATTTCTTCCTTGGCCACCTTGGACGGTCGCCCGATGGCGTGATTGGGGCTGCTGTTGAGATGGGCCGCCTCGATGAGGTCCGCGCGTCCGTAGAGCAGCCCGGTTGCCTGGGGTCCGCGAATGACCTTGCCGCCGCTCATTGTGATCAGGTCGGCGCCGTCGTGGATGAAGCGCGTGAGGTTGTCGCGCGGCGGCACGGTCATGGCCGCATCCACGATCACCGGAACGCCGCGGGCGTGGGCGATTTCGGCCACCTGGGGCAGGGACAGCCCGCCACGCGGATTTCCCGGAGCGAACAGGAACGCCACCGCCGCCGTGCGGTCGCTGAGCGCGGCCTCCAGCTCCTCCGGCAGGCACGCCGATACGTTGCCCACCTCGACGATTCGCGCGCCGGTGAAGCCGTACATGTGGCTGTAGGGACCGCGATGGATCTTCTGGATGACCATCTCGTCCTTGAGACCCGTCGTGTCCGGCAGGCGCCGGATGGCGGCGAGGTCCGTGCCCGTCATGCACGCGGCCAGCGAGAGCACCATCCCGGCGGCGGCCCCGCCGACGACCATGCCCGCCTCGGCGCCGGTGACCGCGGCGATGTAGGCGCCGATGCGGCGGTTGAGCGTCTCGACCGACACGAACGCCCGCCCGGCCTCGGCCATCGCCGCCAGCGTGTCGGGCCGCATCAGCGAGCCGCCGTAGTTCGTGGTGGGTCCGCCGGCGTGGATCACCAGCGGGACGCCCAGCTCGTCGTAGACGCGGTTCGGCGGTCGCGCGCGCTGCATGATCCTGCCCAATAGCTCGGCTCGTGCGTGTATAGCACGCTCGCAGCGTCGCCAAACCGCTATGCTTCACGCCACGCATGCGTCAGGCCAAATGAACAACCCGCCGAGCGATCCCGGGGCGCGGAGGCGCCCCTCGAACTGTCGCGCCGAATTGCCAACCCGGCGTCCGCGAGCGTCGGCATGACCCGCCGGCCGCGGCTGATGATCCCGGGCCCCATCGACCTCGAGCCGGAGGTGCTGGAGGCGCTCGCGGGGCAGGTGATCCCGCACTACGGCGACGCCTGGGTGGAGGCCTACGGGCACCTGCGGGAGAACTTGCTGGCCATTGGCGAGAGCGAGGGCGACGCCTTCGTGCTGGCCGGCACCGGCATCGTGGGTATCGATGCCGCCATTGGGACGGCGGTTCCAACCGGCGGCCATTTGATCGTGGTGGACAACGGCTTCTTCTCGGGCCGCATGTGCGAGGTCGCCGACGGCTACGGCATCACCACCCACGTCCTGCGCACCGAACGCGGCAAGCCCGTGAGGCCGGATGAGCTTGCGGCGTTCGTGCAGGCGCACCCGGAAGCCAGGGTCGTGGGCCTGACCCACGGCGAAACCGCGACCGGCGTGCTCAATGACCTGGAGGCGCTCGGGAGCGTGGTGGCGGATGCCGGACGCTTCCTCATCGTCGATGCGGTATCGACGTTTGGCGCGGCGCGCGTGGCGGTGGATGCCTGGGGCGTCGGCATCTGCTGCACCGCCTCGCAGAAGGCCCTGGAAGCGCCGCCGGGCGCGGCGCCGGTGATCGTGAATCCGACGGCGTGGGAGTTCCTGGACTCAAGCGGCGCCGCGCACCACGGGCTCTATAGCGACCTGCGCGTCTGGCGCCGCTACGCCGCCGAGATGGCGGAGTTCCACCCTCAGCCGGCCACGATGCCGGTCAACGTCATCGCCGCGCTGACCGTTGCAACCGATCGCATCCTGGCGGACGGTCTTGAGCAGCGCTATCGGCGCTATCGGGAGATTGCCGCCCGCGTGCGCGCTCGTGCACGCGCCGCCGGCTATCGGCCGCTGGCGGCGGAGGAGTGGGCCTCGCCCACCGTGACGGCCCTGCGCCCACCGGCCGGCCTCGCGGCGGACGACGTCGTGGCGGCTGTGCTTGACCAAGCCAACATTCAACTCGGCAGCGGGATCGCGGAGCTTGCCGGACAGGTGTTCCGCGTGGGGCACATGGGACTCTCAGCGACCGACGCCTACCTCGACGACCTGTTTGGCGTGCTGGAAGCGCTGTCGAATGCACAGGAGCGCGCGGCGTCCTAAGCGCCCCGCCGCACCGGGCCGTTTGCAGAAAAAGACGTTGACACGCGCTAATCGCCCGCCGTAGGCTCGCCATTGCTGGAAAGGCTGTGACTGGGACGAGTACCCGTCAGAAGCCGCGTTAGAGAGCCGGACCTCGCGCTGCAAGTCCGGTCGCGGCGGCGACGGCGAATGGCCCCACGAGCCGCGGACCCAACGGGCACCGCCCAAGTAGGCTCCGCCGGAGGCCCTCCGTTAGCGCAGGGCAGGATATCGAGCGCAAGCTCCGTATCCGGAAGAAGGGGTGCCTTGCGCACCCGAAGCAGGGTGGCACCGCGAAGGCATGAGCCTCTCGCCCCTCAGGCGAGAGGTTTTTTTGTGTCCTGCGTCGGGGCCGGAAGGAGGGGTCGAATGGGCATGATGCAACTGGTGGACGCGCGCACGGATCAGCGCGCGTGGGCCCTCGACCAGCTCGCCCACGGCCGCGCGGTGCCGATTTTCGACGAAATCCCCGGCGACCTGGACACGCCCGTCTCGGTATTCCTCAAGCTGCGGGTCGACGACCCCGCGTTCCTCCTCGAAAGCGTCGAAGGCGGAGAGCAGGTGGCGCGATATTCGTTCGTGGGGGCGCGGCCGGCGCAGAGCCTCAGCTTTCGCGACGGCGAGGCGACCTTCACCGAAGCCGGCGGCGAGACGCGAAGCGAGACCTACGCCGATCCGCTCGACCTGGTGGCTCAAATGCTGGAGGCGGCGGATGTCGCCGCCAATCCTGAATTGCCCCGCTTCCAGGGCGGTGCGGTCGGCTATCTGGCCTATGACGCCGCAGCCAACTTCGAGCGCCTGCCCGTACCGGCGGCCGACCCGCTGGGCATACCCGACGGCATGTTCATGCTGTGCGAGGAGCTGGTGATCTTCGATCACGTCCGCGACGTGATGCGGCTGGTCACGGTCGCGCGTCCGCATCCCGACCCGGCTGGCGGGTATGCCGCGGCGCGGGACCGGCTGGCAGCGCTCGCGGAGCGCATTGCGGGCCCCACGCCGACCCCGTCCTTGGGCGCCGCGTCGCCGGTCAACGGGCGCGTGGACCTGAGCATGTCCAAGGCCGAGTTCATGCGAGCCGTGGAGCGAGCGAAGGAATACATCTCCGCCGGAGACATCATCCAGACCGTGCCGTCGCTGCGCCTCAGCCGAAAGCTCAGCGTCGACCCCATCGAGGTCTACCGCGCCCTGCGGCGCATCAACCCGTCGCCCTACATGTTCTACCTGGACTTTGGCCACGTGCAGCTCGCCGGCGCGTCGCCCGAGATGATGGTGCGCTACGAGGACGGCCAGGTGCGCACGCGCCCCATCGCGGGCACCCGTCCCCGCAGCGAGGATCCGGACGCAGACGCCGAGTTGGCGTGCGAGCTCCTGGCCGACCCGAAGGAGCGCGCCGAGCACGTGATGCTGGTCGATCTGGGCCGCAACGACGTCGGGCGCGTGTCCCGATCGGGCTCGGTCGCCGTCGACAATTTCATGAGCATCGAACGCTACTCCCACGTGATGCACATCGTGAGCGACGTGACGGGCACCCTCGAACCTGGCCGCACGGGACTGGACGCACTGCGGGCCTGTTTCCCGGCCGGAACGCTCTCCGGCGCGCCCAAGATCCGGGCCATGGAAATCATCGCCGAACTGGAGAACCTGCGACGCGGGCCGTACGGCGGCGCCGTGGGATACGTGAGCTACTCGGGGGATCTGGATACGGCCATCACCATTCGAACCATGGTCGTCCGCGACGGCATGGCGCACGTGCAGGCCGGCGCCGGGATCGTGGCGGACTCCGTGCCGGAGCTGGAGTACCACGAGTGCCTCAACAAGGCGCGGGCGCTGCTGCGGGCGATCGAGCTCGCGGAGGAGGCTGGCCATGCTGCTCGTGCTCGATAACTACGACTCGTTCACCTACAACCTGGTGCAGTTCCTGAGCGTGATCACGGACGACATCGAGGTCCACCGAAACGACGCGCTGACGGTGGCCGACATCGAGGCCAAGGCCCCGGAGGCGATCGTGGTGTCCCCGGGTCCCTGCACGCCGGCCGAGGCCGGCATCTCGGTGGACCTCATCGCCACCCTGGGGCCACGCATCCCCACGCTTGGCGTGTGCCTGGGCCACCAGTCGGTCGGAGCGGCGTTCGGGGGGCGCATCGTGCGGGCGCCCAATCTGATGCACGGCAAGACCTCGCCAATTCATCACCACGGCGACGAGCTGTTTGAGGGCTTGCCAGACCCGTTCACCGCCACCCGCTATCACTCGCTCATCATCGAGGCGGCGAGCTTGCCGGCCGAGTTGCAAGTTACGGCGCGCACGCCGGATGGGACTATCATGGGAGTGCGGCATCAGACCCACCCGATATTCGGCGTGCAATTTCACCCGGAGTCGATTCTCACGACGGTGGGGCCCGATTTGCTCCGAAACTTCGTCAAATTGGCGGGCATGCGGACGCTCCCATGATCGTCGGCGCGATCCAGACCGTGGTCGAGGGGCGTTCGCTGGCGCGCGACACGGCGCGCGAGGTGATGGAATCCATCCTCACCGGCCAGGTCACGCCCGCCCAGTTCGGCGCGCTGGTCACGGCATTGCGCCTCAAGGGCGAGTCGGCGGATGAGATCGCCGGCTTCCTGGAGAGCATGCGCACCCATGCCACGCGGGTGGACCTGGGCGACCTGCCCGCCGTGGACGCCTGCGGGACGGGCGGCCGCGGAGTCAGCTGGTTCAACGTGACGACCACCGCCGCGCTGGTTGCCGCCGGCGCAGGGGCGAAAGTCGCCAAACACGGCAACCGGTCCTTCACTCGCAAGAGCGGCAGCGCCGACGCGTTCGAAGCCCTGGGCGTGCAACTGGCCGTTCCGCCGGCGGTTGTAGCCCGGTGCGTGCGCGAGGCCGGGATCGGGTTCATGTTCGCCCAAGCCTTTCACCCCAGCATGAAGTTCGCGGCGCCGCTGCGCCGGGAGATCGGCATCCGGACGATGTTCAACGTTCTGGGCCCCTTGACGAATCCCGCCGGCGTGCGACGGCAGCTCCTGGGCACCGCCAGTCCCGCGTTGGCGGCGACCATGGCGGACGCGCTGCAGAAAATGGGCGCCGTCCGCGTGCTCGTGGTTGCCGGACACGGCGGCATGGACGAAGTCACGCTCGACGGCCCCACCCAGGTGACTGAGCTACGCGACGGATCGATCTCTTCGTACACCGTCAGCGCCAAGGATCTGGGGTTGACGGCAAGTGAATCGGCAAGCGTGGCCGGCGGCACGCCCGACGAAAACGCCGTCACCATCCGCGGCATCCTCGACGGCGCCGACCGCGGACCGCGGCGCGACCTGGCGGTGGCGAATGCGGCCGGGGTGCTGCTGGCGGCGGGGGTCGCCGCGTCGTGGCGCGACGGCGTCGATCGCGCCGCGGCCGCCATCGACAGCGGCGCGGCGGCCGCGAGCCTGGAACGTATGATCGCCATCACGAACAGCGCGGCCGGCAGCTAGATGTCGATCCTGGACGAGATCGTCGAGCACAAGCGCCGCGAGGTGGCGCAAGCGGCCTCGAACGTGCCGTTTTCCGAAATGCGGCGCCGCGGCGAGATGCCGCGCCCACGACGCTCGCTATGGCATGCCCTGGACGTCGACGCGGTCGTCGTGATCGCCGAGATAAAGCGCGCGTCGCCGACGGCCGGAGTGTTCACGGAGGACTTGGACCCGGCAGCCCAGGCCGCCGAATATGCCGACAGCGGGGCGGCCGCCATCTCGGTGCTCACCGATCGGGAGTACTTTCGGGGATCGCTCAGCGATCTCAAGCAGGCCCGCGACGCCTGCGATCTGCCGGTGATTCGCAAGGAGTTCATCGTCGACGCGTACCAGATCTACGAGTCGGCGGCGGCCAACGCCGACGCCGTGCTGCTCATCGTTGGCCTGACGCCCGAGCAGGACTTGGACGAGGACCTGGCGCTCGTGCGTGAGCTTGGCATGGAGGCGCTGGTCGAGGCGCACGTGGAGGAGGAAGTGGAGCAGGCCCTGGTTGCCGGCGCCCGCATCGTGGGCATCAACAATCGGGACCTGCGTTCGTTCAAGACCGATCTCGCCGTGACCGAGCGACTGTGCGCCATGATTCCGGACGACATCACCATCGTGAGCGAGAGCGGCGTGCGAACCCCGGCCGACGTGAGACGGCTGGCCGCCAGCGGCGTGAGCGCCGTGCTGGTCGGCGAGTCGATCGTGACGGCGCCCGACGCGGGCAGCCAACTCCGAGAGCTGGTGGCGGCGGGAGCGGCGGCCTGAGCCATGCTGGTCAAGATTTGCGGGCTGCTGAGACCCGAAGACTCGGAGGCGGCGGCCGCCGCCGGGGCCGACATGCTGGGCGTCATCTTCGCTCCGGCCTGGCGCCAACGCACCGTGGCCGAGGCCCGGCGCATATTCGCAGCGGCACCGGCCGGGCCAGAGCGCGTGGGCGTGTTTGTCGATGCGCCGCTGACGGAAGTCGAGGAGGTCGCCCACGCGTGCCATCTGGATCGAATTCAGCTTGGCGGCAGCGAGGACCCGGACTATTGCGCCGCGCTGGGATCGCGTGCGGTCAAGACCCTGCGGCTGCCGCGCGACGAGGCCATCGTGGCCGATTTTGACGTGAAGCTCTTCCACTTCGATACCGCCCACGACACGCGAGCCGGCGGCACGGGCGTGTCCTGGGACTACGCGACGGCGCGGTCCTTGGCCCGTGGGCATCCGGTGCTGCTGGCCGGAGGCTTGACGCCGGACAACGTGGCTACCGCCATCGCCGCCGCGCGGCCGTATGGCGTGGATGTCGCCAGCGGCGTCGAGACCGACCGCGCGAAGGATCCAGACAAGATCGAAGCATTCGTTCGACGTGCGCGCGCGGCTTTCGCGGCGCTGGAAACCGCCGCCTAGCCATGCGGCGACTTGCCGCGGCACTGCTCGTGGCGGGGGCGCTGGCATGCGGCTGTACGCAGGGATTCATGCTCGAAGACGGCGAGCGTCCGGCGTCTGAGCTCACCGACGCCAAGTTCGTATTCGCCGAAGGTCGAACCGAGATCGAGATGCGGCCGGCCCCGACGAGCCTCAAGCCAACGCCGACACCTACGCCAACGCCGGCGCCGACCCCAACTCCGGCACCCCAGCCCACTCCGACCGCCTCGCCGGCGACCGCGCCCGGCGACCGCCAGCCAACGCCGGGTGGGCGCACCGAGGTGGCGGACACCGGGACGCCAACCGGAACGACCAGCCCGCCGGCCGGCACGGCGCCCGCAACGACAGCCGCCACGGGGGTACCGCCGGAAGTCCAAGCTATTGCCGCCAATCCGCTGGCGTCCTCGATTCTCGTCCCGAACCCTGCCGTGGACCCGGGGCTGGTGACCGCTCAAGAAACGTCGGACACCAGCGAGTTCTTCGCGGACGACATCGTCCTCGAAATCGGATTGGAAAGCTTCGCCTTTCGCGTCAGCAATCGCCCGCCGGAATCGGATGCGCTGAGCGAGCGGCAGCGCGTGGTTCAGCTGGTGCAGTTCGTCTTCGTGCATACCGACGTCGCGGCAGCGGAAGCCTTTTACGAATTCCTCAGTACAACGTTTGTCAGCGGCTCGGCCAACTCGCGTGAAGAGGCGACGAGGCAGTTCTACCCCAACCTGGAGTCGTCATTGGACGGGTTTCGCGACGTGCTTGAGGGCGCGGATGAGACGACGCTTGCCATCCTCGAGATCAATCCGAACGTGGCGGAGGGCGCGCCGCCCAGCGGAGCGCCGGTGCCAACCGTGTACTACATCGTGCTGCGCGAGGGTCGAGTATCCGCCTTGATCGAGGTCGTGTTCCTCCTCGAACAAGATCCCCGCAGCGTTGTGCCCGTCGGCAGTCTGCTGCTGTCCCGCATTCCGCCGGAACTCCGCACGAGCGAAGGTCCGTGACGACCGCCGCGCCCGCGCCGACTCCCGACGCCGCGGGCTATTTTGGCCAGTGGGGCGGCCGCTACGTGCCGGAAACCCTGGTGCCGGCGCTCGAAGAGCTGGAGCGCGCCTTCATGCGGCTGCGGGACGATCAAGCGTTCCAGGGTGAGTTGGCGCGCCTACTCCGCCACTACGCCGGACGGCCCACGCCCATCTACGAAGCGCGCCGGCTGCAGGAAGAGCTGGGCGGCGCTCGCATTTGGCTCAAGCGCGAAGATCTGGCGCACACGGGCGCCCACAAGATCAACAACGCGCTGGGTCAGGCGCTGCTGGCGGTGCGCAGCGGCAAACGGCGCGTAATCGCCGAGACCGGCGCCGGCCAGCACGGCGTGGCCACGGCGACGGTGTGCGCCATGTTCGGCCTGGATTGCGTGGTGTACATGGGGGAAGAGGACGTCCACCGTCAGGCGCTCAACGTCGTGCGCATGCGCATGCTCGGGGCCGAGGTGGTGCCGGTGACGTCCGGCAGTCAAACCCTGAAAGACGCCATCAATGCGGCATTGCGCGACTGGGTGACCCACGTGGAGACGACCTTCTATCTCTTTGGCTCGTCCACGGGACCCCATCCCTACCCGCTGATCGTCCGGGAATTCCAGAAAGTCATCGGCATCGAGGCCCGCGCGCAGATGCTCGAGCAGATTGGCGGCCTGCCGGACACGGTCGTCGCGTGCGTCAACGGCGGCAGCAACGCCATCGGGATCTTTCATTCGTTCGTCGATGATCCGGTTGGCCTGGTTGGCGTGGAGGCGGGCGGCACGGGTCCCGCGGAAACCGCCGCCACGTTGGAGGCCGGCAGCCCCGGCATCCTGCACGGCGCGATCAGCTACCTGCTGCAAGACGAAGACGGCCAGATTGCTCCCACGCACAGCATCGCCGCCGGTCTGGACTATCCGGGCGTGGGACCGGAGCACGCCCATTTGCGGGACACGGGTCGCGCAACCTACGTCTCGGTAACCGACGAGCAAGCCCTGGAAGCGTTGCAGACGCTGGCGCGCCTGGAGGGCATCATTCCCGCACTGGAATCCGCGCACGCGGTGGCGCACACCATGGAGCTGGCGCCGACGCTGCCGGCCGACGCGTCGATCCTGGTCAACCTGTCCGGTCGTGGCGACAAGGACATGGACACCGTGGTCAGCGCCCTGGGAGCCACCGGTTGAGCCGCATCTCCACGGCGTTCAGCGACGCCGACGACGACGGACGGCTCGTGATCGCCCCATACGTGGCGCTGGGCTATCCCGACATGCCGACCTCGGTGGAATTGGCCCGGGCCTACCTCGACGCGGGCGCGGACATGCTGGAGATTGGAGTCCCGTTCAGCGACCCGATCGCCGACGGGCCGACCATCCAGCGGGCGACGCAGCGGGCGCTGGCGGAGGGCGCGACCCTCACCGGCTGCATCGAGGCCGCCGCCGCCATTCGAGCAGCAACCGGCGCGCCACTGGTGCTGATGGGATACGCCAACCCGTTCATGCAGTGGGGCTACGAGGATTTGGCCCGCGACCTGCACGGTGCGGGAGTCGACGGCCTGATCGTTCCCGATCTGCTGCCGGACGATAACGAGGACCTGGCGCGGGCCTGCGCCGCCCACGACCTCGACGTGATTGCGCTGCTGGCGCCGACCACGCCCAGCGAGCGGATCGCCCGCGTGGCCGAGCGCGGCAGCGGCTTCCTCTATTGCGTGAGCCTCACGGGCGTGACGGGCCGGCGCGAAGACCTGCAAACCGGCCTCGCGGGCTTCCTGCAACGGGTCGGAGAGTCCACCACGCTTCCTCGTGCGGTGGGCTTTGGCATCTCCACCCCAGCGCACGTGCGGGCCCTCTGCGGCCAGGCGGAAGCGGCGATCATGGCCAGCGCGCTCATCGACATATTCGAAGCCGCGCCGCCCACCGAGGCCGTGAACCGGGCGGCCGCCCAGGTCGGCGCCATGGTGGACGCCGCAAGATGCCGCTGATTGCAGCCATCCTCGGCGGGGTGGTGCTGCTCTGGGCCGCGGTGACTGCCCAAACCGCCTGGCGCCTCACTCATCCTCCGCGCGGCTGGCGCCCGCACGACTGGCAGCCCTCCGACCTCCCGCTCCAGGCCACGACGATCCAGGCCGAGGACGGCGTGCGGCTCCGGGCCTGGGTCGCGCCGCACGCCAACGCTCCGGCGACAGTCATCTGCGTGCACGGCTGGGGCACCAACCACACCGAAATGGAGTGGCGCGCCGGTCGACTGCACCGCGCCGGCTATTCGGTGGTGCTGTTCGACTTTCGCGCCTGCGGCGAGTCCGGGGGGCACATGTGCAGCGCCGGCGTGCACGAAATGCGCGACCTGCGGGCCGTCGTCGACTTGGCGGACCATGCCCCTTCGCTCAACGGCGCCCCCATCGTCATCCTCGCGAACTCCATGGGCGCCGCGGTGGCGATCACGGTGGCCGCGAGTGAGCCGAGAATCCGCGCCATCGCCAGCGACGCCGCCTATGCCTCGCTGGAGAGCGCCACGGCCTGGGGCTTCCGGAGCTTTACCGGCCTGCCGCCGTGGCCCTTCAAGCGCGCGGTCACGTGGGTCGTGGAGCGCATGACTGGGGCGCGGATGCGCGACCTGGCCGTGATCGAGTCGATTGCCAGTCTGAGTCCGCGACCGGTGCTGATCGCGCATGGCACGGATGACCCGTTGGTTTCTCCCCAGGATGCCGAGGCGCTCTATGCCCGCGCGGGCGAGCCCAAGGAGATCTGGCGCGTGCCCGACGCGGGCCACGTCGTGGCGGAATTCGTCGAACCTGAGGTCTACGACGCGCGGATCACCAGCCTGTTCACGCGCGCGCTGAAAGAGTCGGCGGCGCCAGGACCATAACCTCGAGCTTTGCGGGCAGCAGGTCCGGCGCGAGGTCGAGTTCGGACGCCTCGACGCGGCGCACGGTGCGGCCGGCCAGGAAGCCACTGGCGTCGAGCGTGGCGATCGGCAGGGGCATCTCGCGCGCGGCCGGTCGATAGTGCATCGGAAGGGCGATCCGCGGGGCGATCTGGTCGACGACCTCCGCCGCCCCGGCGCCATCCAGCGTGAAGTGGCCGCCGACAGGAACGCAGACAACGTCGTGGCCCCTGGTCTGCGCGATGAGATTGGCATCCAAGGTATGCCCAAGATCGCCAAGATGCAGGAGTCGGACACCGCCCGCGGCGACCGAGAGCAGCGCCGTTCGGCCCCGCGCGGCCCCCTGCTCCTGGTCGTGATAGGCGCCGGCGATTACCGTCGCCGTCACGTCCCCGAGTTGAACCTCGCCTGCATGCCACAGGTCGGTGCTCGCGCCTCGGACGACTTTGGGACGTCCGGGCGCCAGGTCAACGTTGGCGTGATCGGCGTGCTCATGGCTGAGCAGCACCAGGTCAATGTCGGGTAGCGCCGGAACGGGATAGCCCAAGGCGTCGTTGAGCGGATCGATCAGAACGCGGACGCCGGCTGGGCTGCGCAGCAGAAAGCACGCGTGGCCCAACCAACGAAGCTGGGCCGCCGGCTCAGACGCCACTGGGCCAATCGTCGGCGACCCGGCTGCGACCCTCCAGCGCCATGGCGATGGTGGCGGCGTCGACGTATTCGATGTCGCCGCCGCGGGCGAGGCCCCGCGCGAGCCGGGAGACGACCAGCGAATCCGTCTCCAATATGCCGTTGATGTAGGCCGCGGTGGCGTCCCCTTCGATGCTGGCGTTCGTCGCGACGATCACCTCACGCAGCCCCTCGCGCCGCGCGCGCTCGGCCAGCGCGGAGAGGTTGAGCTCATCGGGCCCCACGCCGTCCAGCGGCGCGATCACCCCATGCAGCACGTGATACACGCCGTTGAACCCGCCGGAGCGCTCGATGGCGAGCAGGTCGAGCGGGTCCTCGACCACGCAGAGGAGCTGCTGGTCGCGCGCGGGGTCGCGGCAGATCGAACAGGGATCCTGGTCGGCATAGTTCCCGCAGCGCGTGCAGGTGACCACGTGCTCGCGCAAGCCGGTCACGGCGGCGCCCAGCGCCGCCACCTGGGACGCGGGCGCGCGCAGCAGGAAAAAGGCCAGACGCTGCGCCGTTTTCGGCCCGATGGTGGGCAGCCGGCCGAACTCCTCGATCAGGCGCGTAATCGGCCGTGGGATCGGGTCCGGCACGCGCTACAGCCCGGGAATGTTGAGTCCGCCGGTCAAGCCGCCCAGCTTTCGCTTGGCAAGGTCCTGCGACTGGTCGATGGCCTCATTCACCGCGGCGGTCACCAGGTCCGCCAGGAGCTCGGGATCGTCAGGATCGATGGCCGCGGGATCGATGGCGATCGACTCGATGTGCTGGTCGCCGGTAATGACGACCGTCACCGCGCCGCCGCCGGACGTGACTTCCAGCGTGGCGGTGCGCAACTCTTCTTGCGCCTTCTCCATCTGTCGCTGCAGCTGCCGCATCATCTTCATGGACACCGGCTAGGCTCCTTCGGTGCGCTCACCATCAATCGGCTGAGCCCCATAGTCCCTTATCGCGACGCGGACGACCGGATCGTTGCTGGCTGGGGACGTCGGCGATGCGCGCCGTGGGGGGGCGGTGTCACGCTCGAGACGATTGCGCACGCGCAGCGACGTGCCGAAGGTCCGCGAGAGCGCCTCGGCCAGCAGCTGCCGAGACTGTGGCCGATCCACCTGCTCCATGAGAAGTTGGCTCCGATAGCCGATGGTGACCACGTCGCCCGTCAGCGCCAGCACCTCGCCCTGCTCGGCGTATGGCGCCAGCATGCGCGAGGCCTCGCGCACAGCGTCGATCCACTCCGACGCGCGCGACTTGATCGTCTCGAGGGTCAGCTCGTCCGAGCTCACGGCTGCCGCGGGGGTGACCTCGGCCTGGGCCTCCTTGGGGGGCGGCGATGCAGGTCGAGCGGGGGCCGGCGGCGGCTGGGTCGTCGACACAGCGTCGCCGTGCACCCGCAAGACGGCACGGGCAAACGCCAGCTCGAGATCGAGAATGGGATCGCCGGCCTCTCGCGAGGGGGGCTCGGGCTCCGCGAAGACCTCGAGCGCCTGCACGACCTGGCCGATGGAGACGCGGCGGGCGAGCGCCGCGATTTCCGGATCGTCGCGCACGTGGCCGGCCTCGGCCGCGCCCGCGCTGAGCAAGAGCACGTCGCGCAGCAGGTCGACGACCTGCGCCCGCAGCGTGCCCGGGCTGTTGCCGTCGGCCATGGCCTGCTCGATGGCGCCGAGGCCCGCCGCCGCATCACCCGCCGCAATCGCCTCCACCAGCGCCAGCACCGCCGCCCGGCCTGTGAGCCCGAGCATGCCGTTCACGTCGTCCAACGTCACGGACTCCTGGGCAAAGGCAAGCGCCTGGTCGAGCAGCGAGATCGCATCGCGCAAACTTCCGCCGGCGCTGCGGGCCAGGACCGCGAGCGCCAGCTCATCGACCGACGTTCCCTCAGCGGCAGCCACGCTGCGGAGCTGATCGATGAGTTCCACGGCGCCGATGCGGCGAAACGTCAAATGCTGGCAACGCGAGCGAATGGTGAGGGGAACCCGATGAGGCTCGGTGGTGGCCAGCACAAACAGCGTGCGGGTCGGCGGTTCTTCCAGCGTCTTCAGCAAGGCGTCTTTCGCCGAGGCCGACAGCTGGTGGATCTCGTCGATGATGTAGACCTTGTACCGCCCGCCGGCGGGCGCGAACTGCGTTTGCTCACGCAGCAGCCGCACGTCGTCGACGCTGCTGTGCGACGCCGCGTCCATCTCCAAGAGATCCACGAACGTGCCGGCGGCAATGTCGCGGCAGTGATCGCAGGCGGCGCAGGGCTCGGGCTGCACGCCTTCGCGACAGTTCACCGCCTTCGCCAGCAGGCGCGCGGCGGTGGTCTTGCCGGTGCCACGCTCGCCCGAAAACAGGTAGGCGTGGCTCAGCCGGTTGTGCGCCAATGCGTTCTGCAATATCCGCACCACGTGCGGCTGGCCCACAAGCTCACCGAACCGCTGCGGCCGATAGCGGTTGTAGAGCGCTTGGAAGGCGGGCGTCGCCGAATCGGTCATGGGGTCTATCGTGTCACGAAACCGGCTAAGAGTGAGGCCGCGCCCTGCCGTTGAGCACCGGCCGCCGCCTTACCGACGCCGCCGGCTCGAGCCAGGTGATCCCGCGGCACCCGAAGATGGCTCCGTACCGCTGCTTCCTCTCGGACCTGACGGGGTTAGGAGGTCTTCGTCGCACGAGGCCCAGCCGTCAACACCGATGAACGGCGGCAGACACGACGGTGGCAACCCTCAGGCAGGTATTCAGCCCGCTGTAGCGGATTGCGGTTCCAGGGCACCGCTAGCTCCCCACCTAGCGCGGCCTCTCGTGGATAGTAGGCGCAGCGCTGGGGAGGGTCAATGCGCCGCGGCGGGTCGTCCGAGACACGCCCTGCGAAGCGTCCGCAGGCACCGTCGGCTCCGACCATATGGCAACCGCCTACAATCGAAGGCCCGCCGGAAGGAGTCCCGCCCGTGGCCCCCTACCGCATCGAGCTCCGCAGCGATACGCAAACCGTTCCCACGCCCGACATGCGCGAGGCCATGGCCATGGCCGAGGTGGCGGATGAGCAGTGGGGCGAAGACCCCACCGTGCTGGAACTGGAGCGCCTGTCCGCCGACATGTTCGGCCGTGAGGCGGCCGTCTTCGTGCCCAGCGGCACGATGGGCAACCTGACCAGCATGCTCGCGCTGACCGGGCGCGGCGACACCGTGATCGTGGACGGGCTGTCGCACATGGTGGGCGAGAATGGGAACTACGCGGTCGTTGCGGGCTGCACCCTGCTTCCGGTCGAAACCGACGGCGTGCTCGACGCGGACATGGTCCGCGAGCGGCTGGATTCCTCGACCATCCCGCCCGCCCGGCCCGCGCTGATCTGGACCGAGAACACCCACAACGTGCGCGGCGGGGTGTCCTGGGGCCCTGAGGTCATGCAGGGCATCGCTGCGCTCGCCGCCGAACGGGGTATGCGCGTCCACCTGGACGGCGCGCGCATCTTCAACGCCGCCGTCGACCAGGGCGTTTCGGTGCGCGAGCTGACCGCCGGCGCCGATACGGTTCAATTCTGTCTCTCCAAGGGTCTCGGGGCGCCGTTCGGCTCGATGGTGGTGGGTTCCGGCGAGACGATCGAGCGCGTGGCGCGCTACAAGAAGATGTTGGGCGGCGCCATGCGGCAGGCGGGCGTGATGGCCGCGGCCGGTCTCATCGCCCTGCGCGACGGTCCCGCGCGACTGGCCGCCGACCACGCCAACGCCCAGCGGCTGGGCGAATTGCTGGCTGATATTCCGGGACTGGATCTGATCTACCCGGCCGCGACCAACATGGTGTTTGTGCGGGTGGACCCGGAGTCGCTCGATCAGCAGCGCTTCGTGGACGCGGCTCGCGCGCAAGGGGTGGGCGTTGCCGACATACGACCTGGGCATCGGCTGCGGTTCGTGACGCACCACCAGGTCGACGCCGCGGCAATCGAGGAGGCCGGGCAGATCTTGCGCGACGCGGCCGAGTCCGCCGCGTTGCACGCTCCGGCCGGTGCCATCGGTTGACGACCGGCGCGGTGGACCTCTTTCAGCCGACAGACGGCGAGGAAGTGGTCCGCGTCGGACCGCTGCGGGCCTTGCGCTGGCTGCCGACGGACCTCCGCGCACCCTCGCGGTTCCTGCTGATCCACGGTCTATGGGGCGGGGCGCACATGTGGCGGCGCATGGGTCCCTATCTGGCGGCGCACGGCTACGCCACCTATGCCGTGTGGCTGCGACATCACCACCCAGGCGCCGACCACCGATCGCTCCGCGGCGTGGGCGTACGGGACTTGGCCGACGACGTGATCGAGGCGGCGCGCGAAATCGGCGCCCCCGTCCTGGTGGGGCACAGCGTCGGCGGTCTCATCGCGCAGGTAGCCGCCTCGGGGTGGGAAGCGCCGGGGCTCATTCTTATGTCAAGCGCTGGGCCACTGGGCGTCCTCACGCTGCATCGGGGCTGGGAAACTCTGCGAGCGCTGCCCAAGTTCGCCGGACATCCATTTCGCTCTGAGCCGTTGCGACCGGACGCCGCCTATATGCGCCGGATGTTCTTCAACCGTCTGGACACGAGCGAGGCCGGGGCGCTGAGCGAGCGCCTGATTCCCGAGCCGCGGCGGTTCGTGCGCCAGGTCGCCTTCTGGCCGCCGCGCGTGCCGCGGTCGGCCGTCCGTTGCCCGGTCCTCGTTGCGTCGGGATCCGAGGACCTGGGCGTGATCCCCTGGGTGGCCCGGCGGCTGGGGGCGCGGTACCGCGTCCTGCCGATGATCTATCCGGGACGCGCGCACATGCTCCAACTCGAACCTGCCTGGGAGGACGTGGCCAACGACCTTATGCGCTGGGCAGATCGCTTCGTGGCGTAGGGGCGTCGGCGGCGGCGATGAGCGCCTCCGCGTGCTCGCGGACCTTTTCGATGGCATCGGCGATGTGAACCATGCCGTCCTGGTCATCCAGCAGCACGCTCTGCGTCAGAAACAGCGTCTCGTCGGCGCAGAGACGCTCGGCATGGGGGCATGAGACTTCCGCGTAGTCAATGTCGGGCGCGCCGTCGCCACGCGGCCAGGCCCGCGCCAGCGCGCCGTCGACGTCGGCGAAGAGCGCCGTGCGATGCAGGGGCTGCCGGTAGCCCTGGGTGACTGGAATGCCCTCCGCATTCATGGCCTCGATGAAGCGCTCGCGGCTCAGGCCGTTGAACGCCTCGGGGAGGTAGCGGAAGACATACACGTGATGCGCCGGACGAGTGGCGAAGGAGTCGATGCGGCGCACTTCGATGCCGTCTAGGTCGTCCAGCAGATCGTTGAGATAGCTCCCGTTGGCCGCGCGCCGCTGCGCCTGGTCTTCCAGCCTTCCGAGCTGCGCCTGGAGCAAGGCGGCTTGAAATGGCGTGACGCGGCGGTCGCCCGCCGATACGGTGAAGTCCCAGCCTTCCCCGGTGGCCAGGCTGCCGCGTCCGAGCTGTCCGCCGCGCTGGACGACGCCGCCGCCCCAGAGGTCATGCTGGGCGATGGCGCGCGAAAAGATGTCGATGTCATCGGTGAGCACCGCGCCGCCCTCGCCCGAGTTGAGGTTCTTGCTGGCCTGAAAGCTGAAGCACCCCACGTCGCCGATGGTCCCCAGGCCCCGATCGCACCACGTGCCGGCGTGTGAGTGCGCCGCGTCCTCGATGACGCGCAATCCGCGCGCCGCCGCGATGTCGAGAATGGCCTGCATGTCGCAGGCCAACCCGCCGAAGTGCACCGCCATGATGGCCGAGGTGCGCGGGGTGATCGCCGCCGCGATGCACGCGGGGTCCAGGTTGTAGGTCTCCGGGTCGATATCGACGAACACGGGAACCAGGCCGGCGTTGAGAATCGACGTGGCGCTGGCCATGAAGGTGAACGGCGCCAGGATGACCTCCGAGCCCCGGGGGAGACGCAGCGCCTCGAGTCCCATTTCGAGGGCGCTGGTGCCGCTGTTGACCGCGAGGCCGTAAGCCGCGCCCTGGAAGGCGGCGAACGCGCGCTCGAAGGCGATGACGCGGTGGCTGCCGAGCCGCCCCCACTCGCCGGTGCGCACGACATCGGCCACGGCGTCGACCTCGGTCTCGTCGAAGACCGGCCACGCTGGATACGGATCCGGGCGAACCGGGTTTCCGCCTAAGAGGGCAAGCATGGCCGCATGGTACGGCCGGCACCGACGGCCAACAACGCTTGCGAGCTACTGTCGGGCCGGCGGCGTCGCTGCCGGCGTGGCCCGACCCATGCGGAGCCGCAAGAGCAGCAACGGCACGCCCGCGGCGAGGACGATCAGCAGCGCCGACATCGCGGCGCGGGCAAAGAACGCCTCCGACGCCGCCGACCAGGTGGCCGTGGCCAGCGTCTTGAAGCCGATCGGCCCGAGGATGAGCGTCGCCGGCAGCTCCTTCATGGTGAGCAGGAACACCAGGCCAATGCCCGAGGCGATGCCCGGCCAGATGAGCGGCAGCGTTACTTGCACGAGGGTCGCGATGGGCGACCGACCCAGCGTTCGCGCGGCGTCTTCCACGTTGGGACGCACCTGCGCGAGCGCCGTCCGCACGGCCGCGAGCATGGCCGGAAAGAACAGCACGACGTAGGCCATGATGAGCAGGAAGAGCGTCTGGTAGAGCGGCCGCGCGAGATTGACGGCGAAGAAGACGAGCGAGATGGCGACCACAAGGCCGGGCAAGGCAAAGCCGGTGTAGGTGGCCCGTTCGATCACCCAGGCGAAGCGGCTCGGATAGCGAACGACGAGCGCGGCGACGGGCAGCGACGCCACGGCCGCGGCGATCGCCGCGAGCGCAGCGACCAGGAGGGAGTTCAGCAGGGGCTCCCAGACGCTGATCAACTCCTGACCGGCCGCCAGGCCCCGGCCGACCCAGTACGCCAAAACGCCCATCGGGCCGATCAAGGCGACCGCTCCCAGCGCCGCCACGAGCGCAAGCGCCGGGACCATCCAGCGGCCGAGCGGGATACGCCTGGGCTCGGCCGTTACCCCCGGACCCACGCCGTGATAGCGGGCTCGTCCACGCGCCACAACCTCGACGGCGAGGATTGCGGCGGCCAAAGCGACCAGCACCAGCGACAGGGCCGCGGCGACTCCGCGATCGAACGCCGACTCGAATTGGACGAAGATCGCCCAGGTGAAGGTCTCATAGCGAAGCAGCGACACCGCCCCGAAGTCGGTGAGGGTGTAAAGCGCCACCAGCAAGGACCCGGCCCCCACGGCCGGGCCGAGCATGGGCAGGGTCACGCGGCGCAGCGTCGCGCGGCGGCCGTGTCCAAGTGATCGACTGGCATCTTCGAGCGACGGGTCCTGCCGGCGAAGGCTCGATTGCGCGGGCAGAAGCACGTATGGATAGCTGAGCAGCGTCAGCGTCAGCGCGGCGCCGGGAAACCCGTAGATCGATGGGAGCTCGGTGACGCCTAGGATCGGCTCGAGCGCCTGTTGCAGCATGCCCCGCGGGCCAAGCGCAACCTGGACCACGAGCCCGGCGACGAAGCTGGGAATCACGAGGGGCAATGCCGCGACGACGCTCCAGAAGCGCGGCCACGGCAGGTTGCTGCGAACGGTGAGCCAGGCGACCGGCACCGCAATGAGCACCGACGCCACCGTGACCGTGACGACCAGCGCGACGGTCCGCAGCAGGATCATGACCGTGCGCCACCGAAATAGCAGGGCCCAGGCGTCGTCGCCCGCGCCCGCGGTGCGAATGACCAGGTAGACGAGCGGCAACGCCAGCAACAAGCCGACCGCCAGCGCCGGAACCCAAAGGGCAGGCGGCGCGTGAGTCCAGCGGCCCAACCGCCCGATGGGCCCGCCGGGCGCGGCAACGCGCATGACACGCGCGATCGACACCATGTCTAGGGCAGTATTCCAGCTTCCCTCAACATGGCTTGGGTCCCCTGGAGGTCGGCCAGGTCGCTCAGTGCGATCGCCGGCTTATTGACGTCAGCCAGCGGCGTGAGGATTCGCGATGCTTTCACGCCCTCGACCAACGGATACTCATGCGTGGTGCTGGCGAAGTATTGCTGACCGACGGTGGACAGGAGAAAGTCCACGAACTGCTCAGCCGCCGGTCGGTTGGCGGCCGTGCCGAGGATGCCGGCGCCCGCGACCATCACCAGCGACCCCGGACCGCCGCCCGGGAGATGGTAGTTCCGGGCGGCGAACGACTCACCCTCCTCGGCCAGGAATCGGTGCAGGTAGTAGTGATTCACGAAACCGCCGTCGATCTCGCCCGCGCCGGTGGCGGCGACGATGGGGGTGTTCTTGGGGTAAATCCCAATCTCGTTGGCGTGCATGGCGTCGAGCCACTCGCGCGTACGGTCCTCACCCCAGACCGCCCGCATGCCGGTGACCATGGTCTGGAACGAGGCATTGGTCGGCGGCCAGCCGAGACGGCCGCGCCAGCTCGGGTCGGTGAAGCCCCACAGATCGTCCGGCAGATCGGCGGGGCTGAGGCGGTCGGTGTTGTAGACGACGACGCGCGCGCGGCCTGAAATGCCCGCCCAAAGGCCTTGCGGCGAGCGCGCCCACGTGGGCACGCGGCTCAGCAGCGCATCAGGCAGCGGCGATAAGAGCGATTCGATGGCGCCGAGACCACCGGGATCCTGGGCAAAGAACACGTCTGCCGGCGAGGCGTCGCCTTCCTCGAGCAACGTCGCGGCAAGGGCCGGCGTGCCGGCGTACTTGACCTGCACGTCCAAGCCGGACACGGAGCGGAACTGCTGGATGATCGGGTCGACCAAGGACTCGCTGCGCCCGGAGTAGATCACCAGCGGCTCGGACTCGCTCGTGGGCTGGGTCACGGTGACCGTGACCACTCGCTCGACCTCGACTTCCTTGATAACTTCCCGCGTCACGACCTCGGATTCGCCGCAGGCGGCGAGCACGGGCACGGCGGCCGTGGCGGCGGCCGTGGCGGCACCGCGCAGCAGGGCACGTCGGGTCAGGGACATGGGATCCTCTCCTGAGGCTGAGGGCCGCGTGTAATAGCCGACCCAATTCCGGAATGTTAGTATTCCCTAAGATCGTATGCAAGCACATGCTAATAGGCGTTCACGGCGATCTTCCTCAGCCCTGAGGCCAGAGACGTGCCCGCGCGGTGGGCACATTCGAGGGCGGGCGCGATGCCGGGGAGTTTTCGCGGCGGTGACGGCGCGAGCTCTTGAGTCCGCGGCGTGTGGGTAACGCCGGTTGCAGCGGCCTCCCAGGGTTCTCCGGCAGCGGCATGGGGCTAGGACCTCTCCCTGGCCCCATGCCTCTCGGGAGAACAAGGCGCGCCCAGAGAGTGTCGCTCCCAAGACTGACGTCGGTCAGAGGAACGGCGGTGTGCCGCGAATCTCAGTTGGATCTACCCGGCGGCCAGGAGATTGGCGGAGAGGGTGGGATTCGAACCCACGAGGGGAGTCCCCTACACGCTTTCCAGGCGTGCGCCCTAAGCCTCTAGGCGACCTCTCCGTGCCGGCATGCTACCAACGCGGGTCGTGGGCCTAAACGTCCAGTCCGGCGAACAGCGGGTGAGTCAAATAGCGATCCCCGCCGTCGCACAGCACCGTGACGATGAGCTTGCCCGCGTTCTCGGGCCGCGCGGCGATCTGCAGGGCGACCCACACGTTGGCTCCGGCCGAAGCGCCAACCAGCAGGCCCTCATCCGACGCGAGCCGTCGAGCCGTCTCCTCCGCCACCGCGTCGTCGACGAGCAAGATTTCGTCCACGAGGTCGCGCTCGAATACCTGAGGCACGAAATTCGCGCCAATGCCTTCAATGCGATGCGGTCCGGCGCGGCCGCTGGTGATGACCGGATTGCCCACGGGCTCGGCGCCCACGAATTGCAACGACGGCTTGCGCTGTTTGAGGGCGCGCGCCGTGCCGGTGATCGTTCCTCCGGTGCCCACGGCGGCAACGAACACGTCCACTGCGCCGTCGGTATCGCGCCAGATCTCTTCGGCCGTGGTGCGCGCGTGGGCATCCGGATTGCTGGCGTTGCGGAATTGCTGCGGCATCCAGGCGTCGGGGGTGCTGTCCACGATCTGCTGCGCGCGGTCGATGGCGCCGACCATGCCCTGGGCGCCCGGTGTCAGGACCACGTCGGCGCCGAAGGCGCGCAGCAGATTGCGTCGCTCAATGGTCATGGTTTCCGGCAGGGTGATGATGACGCGATAGCCGCGGGCAGCGCCCACCATCGCCAGGGCGATGCCGGTGTTGCCGCTCGTCGGCTCGACGATCACCGTGCGGTCGGGGGCAATGCGTCCCTCCCGCTCCGCGTCGTCGATCATCGCAAGTCCAATGCGGTCCTTGACGCTGCCGCCTGGATTGAGAAACTCGCATTTCGCGGCAACCTGCGCCGAAAGCCCCTCGGTCACGCGGCTCAGCCGCACCAGGGGCGTGTTGCCGACCAGGTCGGCCACACTGTCCGCTATGCCCGGAGCACGCCCGGGAGCATTCGAAGTCACCGGCGCCCCTCGCAAGATATGCACAGCGTTCAGCAAGCCGCGCGCGCCCGATGATAAGCTCTGCGACGGGAGGCCCACCGGCGGAGCAGTCACGGGCAACTTACTGTCTTCGTTGGCGCAGCCAGCGACGACCAAGTTAGTGCTGATCGTCCTTGACGGCCTTGGTGGATTGCCTCTTGTTCCGGGAGGACCGACCGAGCTCGAGGCGGCGAGCACCCCGAACTTTGACCAACTGGCGCGCGAAGGCGTCACGGGCGTGCACCATCCGATGGATCGTGGGATCACACCGGGCAGCGGTCCTGCACACCTGGCGCTGTTCGGCTATGACCCGGTCGCCGACAGCATCGGACGCGGAGCGTTGTCGGCCGTTGGGCTTGGGATCGAGCTCGGCGACCACGATCTGGCGGTGCGGTTGAACTTCTGCACCCTCGATGACAACGGCAACGTGACCGACCGCCGGGCGGGGCGCATATCGACCGAGCTCAATCAAGAGCTCATCGCGAAGCTCAATGGCATTAGAGCGCCAGGCATACGCGCTGAGCTCGCGACTGAGCGGCGGCACCGTGCAGTGCTTGTGCTTCGCGGCGAGGGGCTCGACGCGCGGGTCCAGGAGACCGACCCGCAGGCGACCGGCGTGCCGCCGCTTTCCCCGGACGCGCTGCATCCCGCGGCTGAGCACACCAGCCGGCTCCTGACTGGCTTCGTGCGCCAGGTCGGCGAAAGCATCGGCAATGAGCAACCGGCCAACTTCGTGCTCATGCGCGGCTACGGCCAGTATCAGGCCCTGCCATCGCTGGAGTCGCGCCACCAGTTGCGGGCGGCATGTCTGGCGGTCTATCCCATGTATCGCGGCGTTGCCCGCGCCATGGGGATGACGGTTCTGCCCGTCACCGAAGAGCCGGGGAACCAGATTGCGGAGCTTGAGAAGGCCTGGGACGCATTTGACCTGTTTTTCGTGCACATCAAGGACACGGATACGCTCGGAGAAGACGGGGATTTCGACGGCAAGGTGCGCGCCATCGAGGCAGTCGACCGCTGGTTGCCGCGGGTGCGGGCCCTCAAGCCCGACGTGCTGGTCGTCACCGGCGACCACTCGACGCCGGCCAAGCTGCGGGCCCATTCCTGGCATCCGGTGCCGGTCGTCCTCCTGGGGGCGCTCAACAGACCGGACAGCGTCAAGAAGTTCAGCGAGCCCGCGTGCTTTCACGGCGGCCTCGGCCACATTCCGGCGCGATCGATCCTGCCGCTCATGCTGGCGCACGGGCAGCGGCTTGCGAAGTATGGCGCCTAGCGCGGGCGGCGCGTCCCTGCGGGACTTGCCGTCGGTGAACCGGATTGCGCAGGCGGCAGCCGTGCATGGTGAGATGTCACCGGCCCTGCTGGTCTCCGCCGCACGCGCGGAGATCGCCACCGCCCGCGACGCCATCGAGCAGGGCAGCGGCACCCCAAGCTTGGAAGCTCTCGCCCAGGCCGCCGCACTGCGGGCGGCGTTGCTGGTGCGCGATGCCCCGCAACGCGTGATCAACGCCACCGGCGTGATCATTCACACCAATCTGGGGCGCGCGCCGCTGAGCGACCGGGCGCTTGCCGCGGTTCAAGGGGCGGCGGCGGGATATGCCGCGCTGGAGATGGATCTCGACACGGGCCGGCGCGGCGGGCGCGGCGCGGCAGTGGCCGCGAGCCTGCGCGAAATCACCGGCGCTCAGGCCGCCATTGCGCTCAACAACAATGCCGGGGCCACATTCCTGGCACTCGAAGCGCTGGCCGCGGGCGGCGAGGTGCTGGTGAGCCGCGGCGAGGCCATCGAGATCGGCGGCGGATTCCGCGTGCCAGACATTCTCGCCGCCAGCGGCGCGGTGCTGCGCGACGTCGGCACGACCAATCGCACCCGGCTCGAGGATTACGCCGAAGCGCTGAGCGATCGCACGACGGCGATCCTCCACGTGCACCGCAGCAACTTTGCGCAGATCGGCTTCACCGAGTCGCCGGATCTTGCGGCGCTGGCGCATCTGGCGCACGAGCACGCCGTGCCGCTCATCGGCGATCTGGGCTCGGGAACCCTGCTGGATCCGACGCCGTATGGACTCGTCAACGAGCCGCGCGTGCAGGATGCGCTGGCCGCGGGCTGCGACGTGGTGACCTTTTCCGGCGACAAGCTGCTGGGAGGTCCGCAAGCCGGCATCGCGGCCGGCAATGCCGCCTACGTCGAGCGGATCGCCCGGCGCCCGCTGGCGCGCGCGCTGCGCTGCGACGCCCTCACGCTGGCGGCGCTCCAGGCCACGCTCGCCCACTACTTGCTGGGCGAAGCCGAGACCGCCATACCGGTCTGGCAGATGATCTCCACGCAGCCCGTCGACCTTCGCGCCCGCGCGCGCCGGCTGGCGCGCGGCGTCAGCGGCGCCAGCGTCGAGGACTCGGAGTCGGCGGTCGGCGGCGGCTCACTTCCAGGTCAGGTGCTTCCCAGCTTCGCCATTCGGCTCGCGGGCGGCGGAGAGGCGCTGGCCGCGCGACTGCGCCGCGCGGACCCGCCCGTGATTGCCCGCGTCCGCGACGACAACGTGTGGCTCGACGTGCGCACGGTGCTGCCGCGCGATGAACGACCGCTGCGGCGAACCCTGCTCGACCTCCCGGGCTAGGCGGAGTCCAGGATCGCGCGCAGATAGGCGGCGTGCTGCGCCAGCGCGGCCTTGCGCCCACCGCCCGCTCGGGCGTCGCGCGGCTCCCATTCGGTGGACAGGTAGCCGTCGTACCCGGCCTCGCGGAGGACGTCCAGCATCTCGGCGATCGGAACTTCGCCCCGGCCGGCGACGACGCTTTCCCACTCGCGCTCGTCGTCGGTGCGAACGATGTCCTTGACGTGGACATGAACCACGAAGGGACCGATGGCCGCCCAGGCCTGGGCGACACTCTCACCCGCGCGATGGGGATGTCCCAGGTCCCACACCACCGCAGCGTTCGGATGCGCCGCGGCGCGCACGATGCCTCCAACCCGCACGGCGGAGTTGAAGACGTCGTGGGTTTCCAGCGCAACTTGAATCCCGTGCGGCGCGGCGTGTGCGGCGGCCGCCCGCAGGCCCTCCGCAACCCAAGCGTCCGCCTCTGATTGCGGCGCGTCGGCACTCTGCGCGCCGCCGAACACCCGGACCACCGGCGCCCCCCATTCGCGGGCCAGATCGATGAACCCCGACGCCCGATCGACCTCAGACGCGCGCGGCTTTGCCGGTTGCGCCAAGCGGCAGTCGCTGCCGACCACGCAGATTTCGAGACCCGCGTCCGCGAGCACCTCGGCGATACGTCGACGCTCCACGGCGGGGAGATCGGGCGCGAGCGGCTGCCCCGCGAGCATTCGAATTTCGAGGCCGTCACAGCCGATCTCACGGGCGACCCGCGCATGCTCGTCAATGGTCCACTTGGGCGCGGAGTAGGTCGTAACGGCTAGCCGCACATGAGGCATCCCGGGAATCGGCACTGGGGCAATCCTAGCGAACAGGCCGGACGCAGGGGTGTGGTAGGTTTCGGCGCCTTGGAGCGTGGCGGTAGATGGCGGGCGTCGAACTACAAGCGCCGCGCGTGCCGCGCGCCGACGCTCGCGTGCCAACCCAAATGTCGACCGCCTCATCAACAGCCGGGCAACCCATGCCGCAAATTTCGGTGGTTTTTCCTTGTCACAACGAGGCGGAGAATGTCGCCGCGGTCATCGCCGACGCCCAGCAGCACGTCGGCGCGCTTGGCGATGACTACGAGATCCTCATCGTCGACGACGGCTCGAGCGACGGCACGGCCGAGCGAGCCCGCGAGGCGGCCGCGGGTGACGACCGCGTGCGCGTGGTGCAGCACCCCACGAACCTGGGCTATGGCCATGCGCTGCGCTCGGGCTTTACCGCCGCGCGAGCCCCGCTGATCTGCTACGTCGATGGCGACGGGCAGTTTTCGCTGGCGGACCTATCGGGTTTGGTTAACGCGCTCGGCGCACACGGCTTCGTGCTGGGCTATCGCATCCAGCGGGCCGACCCGGCGCACCGGTCGCTGAACGCGCGCCTTTGGGGGCTGGTCGTGCGGCTGGTGATGGGCTTCAACGTGCGCGACATCGACTGTGGCTTCAAGCTGTTTCGCCGCGAGGTGGTGCAGGACATCGAGTTCATCGCCGGTCGCGGGGCGGTGATTTCAGCCGAACTCGTGGCCCGCGCCACGCATGCGGGACACACGTACACCGAGGTCGGCGTCCACCACTATCCGCGCACGGCCGGCGATTCGTCGGGCAACAGCCCTCTGGTCGTGCTGAACTCCTTCGTGGACATCGCTCGGCTGCGGTGGCGCCTGCGGTGACCCTCAGCGTGATCGTGCCGGCGTACAACGAGGCGCCGACGATCGCCGAAGCGCTGCACCGAGTCGCCGCCGTGGACCTCGATCTCGACATCATCGTGGTTAACGACTGCTCGACGGACGCGACAACGGTTGAGATCGAGTCGGCCGCCATCCCCGGAATCCGCGTCATCAATCACCCAGAGAACCGGGGAAAGGGCGCCGCCGTGCGCTCAGGGCTGCGCGAGGCCCGCGGGGACGTGGTGGTGATTCACGACGGCGACCTCGAGTACAACCCGCAGGATTTCCTGGCCATGATTCAGCCGATCCTGCGCCGCGAAGCCAGGGTCGTCTACGGATACCGACGGTTGGAATCGCAGTCGCGGCTCTACCGGATCGGGAATCGCTTCCTCACGCTGCTGACGAACCTGCTCTACGGCGCCTCGGTGCGCGACATGGAGACCTGCCACAAGATGTGGCGCCGCGAGGTGCTGGAGGATGTTGAGCTGACCGCGGATTCATTCGACCTCGAGGTCGAGCTCACGGCGCGGTTTCTCCGGCGCGGCGAGCGCATCGCGCAATTGCCAATCTCGTACGAGGCGCGATCCGCCAAGAAGCTGCGCTGGTGGGTCGACGGCCCGGCCGCGGTTAGGGCGCTGGTGCGCTATCGCTTTCGTCGCTAGGGGCCTCGTCAGGCGGGGCGTCGGGCATGTGCTCGTCCGGCAGGTTGATCACCACAGGCGCTTCGGGCGCGGCGGGCGCCGCCGGGGACAGATCCGGGGAGCGAGAGTCCCATTCACGCGAATCGGCCGGCGCGTTCTCGTGGATGAACTGGCCGCACGTCTCGCAAAACACGCGCGAATCTTCCACAAGCTCGAAGCATCTCGGGCAGTAGACGTCGGGCATCAGCGCACCTCCGGTCTGTCGATCACGCCGCCGCCCAGCACCTCGTCTCCGCGATAGAAGACCGCGGCTTGGCCGGGAGCCGGCGCCCAGGCCGGTTCGTCGAACAGGACGGACATGGTGGACCCGGACTGCGTCTCCAGTCGAGCACGCACGGCGCGGGCGTGAGAGCGAGTCTGCACCTCGGCATGCGCAGGCGGCGTCGCCGCGGGTCCCGTGATCCAACGCACGTCGCGCACGGATATCGAATCCACCAGCGCCGCCTCGCGCGGACCGACCACCAGCGTATTCCGCTCGGCGTCGATCGCCGTCACGTAGCGGCGTCCGCGGCCGCCGCCGAGGGCGAGTCCCCTGCGCTGTCCGACGGTTGCGGTCTCAATGCCGTCGTGACGCCCGACCACCCGTCCGTCGGGCTCAACGATCGGACCTTCGCCGCTGGTTCCCTGGCGCCGCACGACGGCCGCGTAGTCGCCGTCGGGAACAAAGCAAATCTCCTGGCTGTCGGGCTTGGCGGCCACCGGCAAGTCAAACTCGGCGGCCATCCGGCGGACGTCCGGCTTGCGCATGTCACCCAGCGGCAGGCGGACACGCTGCAACTGGTCCTGCTGCAGCATATGCAGCACGTACGATTGGTCCTTGTCCGGATCGCGGGCGCGAAGCAAGCGATTCGACGCCCCGTTCGCGACACGCGCGTAGTGGCCCGTCGCGACGAATTCGGCGCCCAGCTCATCGGCCTTTCGAATCAGCTCAGGGAAGCGCACGCGGTCGTTGCACGTGACACAGGGATTCGGCGTCTCGCCGCGGAGGTAGCCGCGGGACCACGGGTCGATCACGGCCGCCTCGAACTCGGCGCGAAAGTTCAGCACATAGTGCGGCGCGCCGAGGATCTGGCAGACGTGCCGCGCGTCATCGATGGTCCGCGGCGTGCAGCATCCGCTGCGGGCGTTGCGAAGGGTCTGGCTCGCCGGCCATTGGTTGAAGGTAACGCCGATCACCTCGTGGCCCTCGCGGGCAAGCAATGCGGCGGCGACGGAGCTGTCCACGCCCCCACTCATCGCCACGAGCACCCGCGCCATTGCATTCGACCTCACGCGCCACGTTCATTCGAGGCTAGCAGCGCCGCGTGGGGCGCGCGAAGGCGCCGCCTACGGAGCGGTCGTCTCCACGATGGCGCCGCCGCGCACGACGAGCCGGGCGCGCCACCGGCCTCCGGCGCGCGTGACGCCCTTGCAATCCGCCAGGGGCTCAGGTGACGGCGCCCAATCGAGGACCACAAGGTCCGCGCAGGCGCCCGGCGCCAGGCGTCCGATTTCGCCGGCCATTCCCAGGATTTGCGCCGGTCGCTCGGTCACGCGGGGCCAAATGTCGGCCTCGGACATCCCCGCCGCGCGCAGCTTGGACATGACGAGCGGGAGATCGTGCGCCGGGCTCGCCCCGACGTGACGCCGCTGGATGTCCGTTGAGATTGCGTCGGGCGGGAATCCATCGGCGAGCGCGGCCTCGGCGATGTCATAGATGAACGAGTTCATCCCGTGTCCGATGTCGAACAGCACGCCGCGGGCGCGCGCCTCGTGGACGCAGTCGAGGACTCGACCGTCGCGCACGATGCGATCCGGCCCGTCGTGGTAGCAGTAGGTCACCATATCGCCGGGCCGCAAGCGCCTCAGTTGGTCGTCCAGCGGCCAATCATCGTGGTAGCGCGAGCCATAGATGATGGGACAGCCCACGGCTTCCGCCGCCGCAATGCCGCGCGCCAATATCTCGCGCGGGTCGACATCGCCGGAAACGAGGAAGTTCGTGGTGACCGCGATGCCCCAAATGTGCTGGCCGCCCTCACGGACGGCGCGCGCGCACGCATCGACATCGAGGTCGTCGAGCTTCGAGTAGCTCGGGTGCGGCGCCGACTCGCCGGGCAATGCCAGATGGATGGCGAGCTTGATCCGCAACCGCGCCGCGTCGATGACGGTGTCGCGATAGACCGGCCAGTTGGCCGCGCCGGCGTCGCCCTGCGACATGGCGGTCGTGGTGCCGTGAGCGAGCAGGCAGCGATCCGGGTCCACGTCATGCTTTGATTCGCCCCAGCCCGGATGCGCATGGAGATCGATCAGCCCGGGCAGCAGGATGCCGTGCGGAAAATCAAGCTCGCGGGTCGCGGGCGGAGACTGCGCGGGCGCATGTGGACGATCGAGCTCGACGCCGACGATGCGGTCGCCGGCGACCGTCACGGCGCCTGGGCCGTCGATTCCGGTTGCCGGGCACACGAGCCGCCCGGCGCGAATCACCAGCGACGGGGTTGGAGTGCTCATGGAAGCGTCACGCTTGGAGGGCCGGCGGAGAGGGTGGGATTCGAACCCACGTGACGCTCAACACGCCAAACCGTTTTCGAGACGGTCCCCTTCAACCACTCGGGCACCCCTCCACTGAAGTCTATCCCAGGGGCACGGCGCTTCCTGCGGTTCTTCGTGCGCCATAGTCCACGCGCCCAACGCGCAGCTTCAGCCAGGCGGCGATTGCGCCGCTCAACGCAGCGCCGGTCGATCAGCCGCATGCTAGAGTCGGCCTCAAATCCGGGCGGAATTTGCTTGCATCTCACGTCCGGTGGAGGGCCCCGTGTCCGTCGCGGCCAGCCAGCCTAAACCCGCGGTCACCCTGCAACGACCGGTCATCATCGTGCTGCTTGGCCTGCTCGTCGTTGTGGCGCTGGTGACCACGTCGCCCATCGCGTATTGGTTGATGTACGCGTTGCTCAGCATTGTGCTGCTGTCCTATCTCTGGACGCGCCTGGCATCGCGCGGGCTCACCGTCCAGCGTCAACTCCGCACCCAGTGGGCGACGGTTGGCGACACCATCGAGGAAGAGTTCGAGCTGCGCAGCCACAGCCGGCTGCCCATCCTCATGCTCGAAGTTGAGGATTATTCCGAGCTCCCCGGGTATCGGGCGTCCATCGCCATCAGCCTGGGCGGCCGCTCGACGCGCCGCTGGCGCACGCACGGGCAAGCCGGTCGACGCGGCCTCTACAAGCTCGGCCCGGCGGACGTGACGGTCGGCGACCCGTTTGGCCTGTTCACGGCCGAACGCCGGCTCGCCCAGGAGAACACTATTGTGGTCTACCCCCCAATCTCGGTGATGCACGACGTCGCCGTGCCCGCCGGAACGCTGGTGGGCGCGGCGCGCTCCTCGATGCGGACCCAGCAGGTGACGACGGACGCCGGCGGCCTGCGCGAATTCCGTCCAGGCGATCCCCTCAAGCGCATCCACTGGCCGTCCTCGGCGCGCCGCGACACCCTGCTGGTCAAGGAGTTCGACCTCGAGCCGACCGCCAGCCTATGGGTGGCGCTCGATTTGGACGCCGCGGTGCAGGCCGGTCACGGGGACGAGTCCACCGAGGAATACGGCGTCAAGATCGTCTCATCGCTCGCCTACCAATTCGTGCGCGACGGAAAATCCGTCGGCCTGCTGGCCGAAGGGCGCGGCACCCGCTACATCATCGAGCCGCAACGGGGCCTGCGACAGCTCTGGCGAATCCTGGAGTCGCTGGCCATCGTGCAGGCGCGAGGCACGGTGCCGTTCGCGGACGTGCTCGCGAGCGCCGCGCCGATCCTCGGCCGCGGGGTCAGCCTGGTCGCCATCTCGCCGTCCGCGGACCCGGCCTGGATCGGAAGTCTGACCCACCTGGCGCAGCGGGCCGTGTATCCGATCGCGATCGGCGTGGATGCCGCGACCTTTGACGACGCGCCCTCCAACGCCGGGCTCAAGGTGGGGTCCGAAACCGCCGGCGTTTCCTTCACCACCGTTTCCCAGGGCGCGACCTTCTCAACGGTGCAGCCCAGCCGACACGGCGGGCCCGCCGCGGAGGGACAGCGGCGACCGACGGTGTCGCTCGCGTATCAATAGCCGCATGAGCGTGGCCACCCAGACTGCCAGCCGTATCCGGTTCCCGACCCTTCCGGGCAGCTCGCTGCTGACCCTTGGGTTGGTGCTGGCGGCCACGCTGGCGCCGCTCGCCAGCATTCACCTGGTTGGTTGGGCGCCCGGAACGGGCGTGCTGTTCGCCGTGGCCATCGTGGCCGTTCTGGCCGCGTGGTGGCTATCCGCCCGCCGCATGTCATCGGTCTGGATCGTGGCGATCGGCGTCATCAGCGACCTGGCCGTGGCGTATGTCGTCGCATCGGAGGCCTTCCCCGGCCCCATCGACGGCGTGCGAAATTTCGCCGCCCTGTTTGGCGAAACGGTGGAGTGGGTGCAGCTCCGCCAGTCGGGAGCCCTGGGCGGCGAGCCGCCCCTCAACGCCGCAGCCAACGAAACCTGGGAATTGTTGCGGGACCTGTACTTCCGGCTCGAGGGCTGGTTCCAGTCGGCCTTCGCCTTCCAGGTCAGCCGCGACAACGTCATCTTCCTCTTCTGGATGACCATGGCCGCCTGGGGCATGGGCTATTTCGCCGGCTGGATGGCGTTTCGACGTCGAAGCGCCCTGTGGGCCTTGACCCCGGGCATGCTGGCGCTCGGAATCAACGTGACCTACATCGGTCCCGACTGGGCCCCGTTCGTCGTATTCCTCTCAGCGGCCCTGGCGCTGATCGTGCACCTGCGCACGACGTCCTTGGAGTCGAAATGGGCCACGTCGGGCACGGCTTACTCGCGCGGCTTGGGCAACACGGCTTTTGCGTCGACCTTTGTCGTGATCGCATTGGTGGTGGTGCTGTCGGTGGCCCTGCCTCGGGCGGCCGGCAATCCCGTGGCGGAGGCGTTTTGGACCTACCTGGGCGACGGCTGGGGCAACGTGGAGACGGGCATCCAGCGCTTGTTTGGCGGGGTCTCGAATCCGGCCGGCGCGGCGCTTGCCGGACGTGAATCGATGGGGCTGAGCGGTCCGCAACCGTTTCAGCCCCGCGGCAGCATGATCATCGAGTCCACATCGCCGAATTACTGGAAGGGCCAGACGTTTGACGTCTACACCGGACAGGGCTGGCGCAGCACGTATCGCGAGCTGACCGAGCGCGAGCCGAGTGCGCCGCTGGCGGAATCGTTTGAGCTCGATGCGCGCATTCCCGTGCGGACCAACGTCGAAATGCTCGACTTCACCACGTCGGTGCTCTATTCGCCCGGCGACGTCATCCGGGTCAACCGTCGCTACCTGGCACAGGTGGACGACTCCGGCGCGCCGATCGAGGACTACGCCTCGATCCGCGCCACGCGTCGCGTGGGGCAGCGCCTCGTCTATTCGGTGGATTCGACGTTCGCCGGGGCGACGATCGCTCAGCTCCGGGAAGCGTCAACGGAATATCCGGAGTGGATTGCCCCCTATCTGGAGCTGCCCGACATGCCGGATCGCGTGCTTGCGCTGGCACAGCGCTTCGCGGAGGCCGGGGAAACGGCGTTTGACCGTGTGCTCGCCATCGAGTTCTTTATGCGGCGCTTCCCGTTTGCGGTGGATGCTCCGCCGCTCCCCGGCGATCGCGACGCGACCGACTTTTTCCTCACGGAAGCGCGACGCGGTTCAGCCGTGAACATCGCGTCCACCATGGCCGTCCTGGTTCGCGCGCTCGACATTCCGTCCCGTCTCGTGAACGGCTTCGTGGCCGGCGACTATGACGCGGCGACGAATCGCTTCTTCGTGAACCCCGAGCACGCCCACACCTGGGTCGAGGTCTACTTTCCGGGGTATGGCTGGGTGGCCTTCGAGCCGTCGGGGTTCCGCCTGCCGGTCGAGCGCCAAACCGACGACGCCGGTGACGGCATCGCCGTGGAAAACGTGGTCGGCGGACTCGGACCGAGCTTCGACGACTTACTCGAGGATCTCGAGCTGATGAGTGGCTCCGCTGGTGGGGCGTTCTCGGCGGTCGAGCCCGACGAGGAGGGCGGCTTCGGCGAGGTGCTCGGCAATTTCGCCGGCATCCTGGTCGGCATCGCCATGGTGCTGGGCGCGATTGCCCTGATCGTGTTGCTCACGTTTGGGGCCGTGTTCGCGCGCAACCGCCTGCAGCAGCCCAGCACGGGCGTGCAGCGGGTCTATTCGCGGATGGTGAGCTACGCGCGCCGCGCTGGCTACAATGCCGAGGCATCCGAGACGCCGCAGGAGGTGTCGCGGCGCTTGGGCGCGTGGCTGTTCCCCGACACCATGGCGGCTGGCGCTGACGGGGCAAGTCCGCCCGAGACGGTGGCCGTGGCGTATATGCGGGCCACCTATAGCCAGCACCGTGTGACGCGGGCAGAAAGGCGAGCCGTTGACGAAGCGTGGCGGGTCATCCGGCAGCGACTCATCCGGCGCATCGTGCAACCCGCGCGCTTCCTGGAGCGCTTTCAGCGCGCCTAGCCGCAGGACAGGGTCGTGGAAGCGCTAGAAGTCGTCCGCGATATCGCCGTCATCGTGCTCGCGGCCGTGGGCTTGCTGGCCGCGCTGATGCTGGCGATCACCGGCCTGTTGCTGTGGCGCATGCTGGCGGCGATTCGCGCCGAGGTCACCCCAATCATTGACTCCGCACGTGACACCGTCGACACCGTTCGCGCCACCGCGGAAAGCGTGCAGGAAACCGTCGCCGCAGGCTCGCGCACGACATCGCGCGGCGTTCGAGTCGCCCGTCGCGCGTTTGGTCTTCTGCGCGGGCTGTGGCGCTAGTCCGTGCCCGATATGGCCTGGATCATGCTCGGCGTAGCACTCGGATTCATCGTCGGCGGCGCGATTGGCACGGTGCTCGCGCCCCAGCGCGGCAGCGAGCTGATCGCACAAGTGGGGGCCAGGTTGCGCAAGGCCCGTGAGGCCGCCCAGCGCGCCTCCGAAGCCGCCGAAGGCGCGACCAAAGAGCGGCATGACCAGCCGCGGCGACGCCGCAGCCGGTCCCGTCGACGGCGAAGGCGTCGGCGCTGATGGACGGGTGGGACGTCGCGCGCGACATTGCAATCATCATCCTGGTCATCCAGGGCTGCGTGTTGTTCATGGCGCTGTTCGTGGGCGGCGTGGTCGGATCCATCGCCATCATCGAGACCACCGTGAAGATCAGGCAGGGATTGCGGCGCACCGCGCAGTCGGCGGAGCGAGTGCAGGACACCGTCGAGACGACCGCGCGCCAACGGGTGCTGCCGTCCATCGTTCAGATCGAGCGGGTGCGCGCCACCGTCGAGAGCTACGCGGAAAGCCTGCAAGAGGAGCTGCGCAAAGCGCGAGATGGCATCAATACGCCATCCAAGGCGTGATCCGGCATCACGGTATGCACACCGACAACTACTTCATGCACGCATTGAAATCGCCTAACCAAGTGCGGGGGACAGACGCCCTGGACGAATCCCGCTAATGCCAATGCTTCAGGTGCGCGGACACCGCATCAACATGAAAACCACGGGCGTGCGGGGGTCGGCGATCCTGTTCTTGCACGGCCTTGGGCCCGGCGCGGTCGTCTGGGAGATGGTGACCCAGGGGCTTCCCGAGGACCGGCGCGCCCTGATGCTGGAGTTTCCGGGCTTCGGCGAGAGCCCACCCGAGAGCTTCGCCGGCGACATCGAGCACGCCGCCACGCTGCTGCATCACGCGCTGCACCAGGCCAATCAACTCGATCCGATTCCGTTCGTGGCCCACGACTACGGCGGACTCGTCGCCCTGTGCTTCGCGGCGCGATATCCCAGCCACGTCCAACGCTTGGTCCTCCTCGGATCGGGCGCGTTCGTGCGAGATGTGCACAGCCTCTGGACCGTGCACGAGCGGATCAAAATGCGTGGATGGGATGCCGATGCCGCCGAGCGGTGGCTGACGCGCGGCCTTGTCGAAGACCTGGCCGACGAGCACCTGTCATCGATGTGCGAGGCGGCAGCGACCGCCAACGCCGACGTGGTCGCCGGGTGTTTGCGCGCCATGATCGGCGCGGAGTATCTGGAAGCGTCCCGCACGATCACGGTGCCCATTCTCGTCCTGCGCGGCGACGCGGACCCGTTCGTCACCGAGGACGACGCGGCCATCCTCACCGCCCGCGCGACCAAGGCCACCCAGGTCAACGTCGCGCACGCGGGCCACTGGCCGCACCTGGAGGCGCCGGATGAATGTCGTGCGGCAATCCTGGACTTTGTGAACGCGAAATAGCCCAGCCGGACGCACGGGCGATGCTACGCTGCGGACCGCTGCCTGCCCCTCGCTTCTGATCGGTCAACCACCATGCGGATCGTCCGATACGCTCACCCTTCCGGCGCTCGCCACGGCTCACTCGACGACGACGGCACCGTCCACGCGATCGACGGAGATATCTTCGGGGACTACTCGGTTGGCGATCCCGTCGGTTCGGTCGACGACCTCAAGCTGCTGGCGCCCGTGGAGCCGGGCAAGGCCATTGGGGTCGGCCTGAACTACATGGAACACATCATGGAGACCGTGGGCGAGAGCGGCGTGCCCAAGATGCCCATGCTGTTCATCAAGCCGACCACGGCCATCAGCGGCCCCGGGGACGACATCGTGCTGCCGCGAGCGGATGGCTTCCGCCACGCCATCAACGATCCCGCGCTCCAGGACGAGCCGTTCGGCGAGGTCCACTACGAGGCGGAGCTGGTGGTGGTGATGGGCAAGACCTGCCGCAACGTCGACGTCTCCGAGGCGCTCGACTATGTCTTCGGCTACACCTGCGGCAACGACGTGAGCGCCCGCAAGCTGCAATTCGCCGAGATGGCCATGGGTTGCATTCTGATGGGCAAGGGCTTGGACACGTTTGCGCCGCTCGGTCCCTGCATCGTGACCGACATCGACCCCAACAACTTGCGCATCCAGGCGCGCGTCAACGGCGAGACGAAGCAGGACAACAACACCTCCGACATGCTATTCAACGTCGCGTCGCTCGTCACCTACCTGGCGCAGGGCCTCACGCTGGAGCCCGGAGACTGCATCTTCACCGGCACGCCCGAGGGCGTTGGTCCGCTCGCGCCCGGAGACTCGGTCGAGATCGAGCTGGAAAACATCGGCGTGCTTCGCAATCCAGTGGTGGCCGCCTAGCCCAGGCGAGATCGGGGCGCACCGTGCCAGGCGAGTTCGTCACCCTGCCCTACGGCGCGGATGAGCTGCGCTTTCAGGTCAACCACGACGCCGTGCTGGCCGGCGTCTTCACGCCGCACCCAGCCCCACCGGCGCCCGATCCGGAGCGCGTGATCCGGGAAGCGCTGGCGGACCCAATCGACAGCCCACGGTTGTGCGCGGCGGCCCGTGACGCCCGCTCGGCGCTCATCCTGGTCGATGACATCACCCGCGAAACCCCGACCCACCTGCTGGTACCGGCGATCCTGGAGGAGCTGCGCGCCGGCGGACTGCCGGATGCGGCGGTTCAGGTGATGATCGCCCTGGGCACGCACCGTCCCATGACGCCGGACGAGGTTCGCGCCAAGCTTGGCGACGAAGTGCTGAGCCGGGCCGAGGTCACCCAGCACGACCACACGGTGGCCCCGCTGCGCGACCTGGGCACCACGCCCGACGGCACGCCGGTGCACGTAAACGCCGGACTCTTCGAGACCGACCTGGTCATCGGCACCGGCGCGGTCGTGCCTCACCACATCGCCGGGTTCTCGGCCGGGGCCAAGATCGTGCAACCGGGCGTGTCCGGCGCGACCACGACCGCCGCGACCCACATGTTCAGCGCGCGTGCCGTGGAGCCGCTGCTCGGCCAGGTGGTGACGCCGGTGCGCCGGGAGATGGAGCGCATCGCCGAACGGTCCTGCATGCGCCATGTGCTCAACATCACGCTGAACAGCGACGGCCAGCTCGTCACGGCGCGCTTCGGAACCACGGGCGGGGCCTACCGGCGCGCCGTGGTGGACGCCCAGGGCATCTACGGCGTGCCCGCGCCGACGGGGCTCGACATTGTCATTGCCGGCTCGCACCCGTGCGATATCGAGTTCTGGCAGGCGCACAAGAGCCTCTACCCCGCGGCGATGCTGGTGCGTCCGGGAGGCACGATCATCTTGGTGACGCCGTGTCCCGAGGGCGTGGCCGTGATGCATCCGGAGATGCTGGACTACGCGGCGTCCCCGGCCGACGCGCTCATCACCCGCTACGAAAAGGGCGAGTTCGACGATCCGGTGGCCGCATCGCTGGCGACCGCGTGGGCGCGCGTTCGCGAGCATGCACGGGTGATCCTGGTCTCGGACGGCGTGGCGCGTGAGGACGCCCGCGCCCTGGCGTTCGACCGGGCGGACACGGTGGAGGCGGCGCTCGACATCGCCACCGCCAATGCTCGCGCCAACCCATCCGTGGGCGTGCTCACCCACGCGCCCGACACGCTTCCCCTGACGAACTAGCTCATGCCGCGTTGGGCGATCATCGCCGACGATTTGACCGGCGCCCTGGACACGGCGCTGCAGTTCCGCAACGCCGGGCGCCGGACCCTGGTCTCCACCCGCGACGGTGCGTGGCCACCGGATGCCGAGGCGGCGGCCATGAGCACCGCGTCCCGACACCTGGACGCCTCGGCGGCCTACGACGCCGTGCGCGGCGCCGTCGACGCGGCCGACGCCTCCGCCCTGATCTACAAGAAGACCGACTCGCTGCTGCGCGGGAATATCGCAGCCGAGATCCAGGCGGCGCTCGACGGCGCGGGCGTTTCGACGCTGGTGTACACGCCGGCATTTCCCTCGGGCGGCCGGACCACGGAATCCGGCGCGCTGGCGCTCTGGGGCACCCCCGTCTCCGAGGCGGAGCCCGGACGAGACCCCGTGACCCCAGCGCTTGAATCGCACATCCCGACCCTGATCCAGTCGACCTCTCCGTTGGCGTGCCGCGTCATCCCGACGCAGATCGTGCGGTCGGGCATGGCGGCGCTCGCCGACGCTTTGCGGGCTGCCCGCGACGCGGGTGTGAACGTGATCCTGCCGGACATCGCGGAGGACGCCGATCTGGAGTGCGTGGCGGTCGCCATGGACGCTGCCGATCTGATGCGCGTCAGCGCCGGATCGGCGGGCCTCGCGGCGTCCCTGGCGCGATGCACCGCGTCCCTGCCCCAGCCGGTTCCCGAGGTGTCGCGTACGACACGCACGCTCGCCATCATCGGGTCGCCGATGGACCATACGCAGCAGCAGGTGGCCGAGGCGCTGGCGACGCTCAGGATCAAGCCCATCCCGCTCCTCCAGCAGCCGGGCATCTCGATCATGGCGGCCGCGACGGTGCGGGCGGGTTGGGCGCTCGACCGCCCCGCCGTGGTGGATGCCGTGATTCCCGTCAAGGCGCCATCCCCGGAAGCGCAGGCCGAACAGCAGGCCCTGGTGAGCCAGTTCACAGCCACCATTTGGCGCGGCTCACGCCCGATCGGCCTGGTGCTCTCGGGCGGCGACACGGCGCGAGCCGCGTTCGCCGCGATCCCGGCGGAAGCCATCGAGCTTGCCGGTGAGATCGGGTGGGGCGTGCCCTATGGCGTGTTCACCTCCGGTCCCGGCGCAGGATGGCCGGTGGTGACCAAGGCCGGCGTGATGGGCGGACCGACGGCGCTGGTGGACGCCCTGCGCACGATCGGATCTCCCTGACCGGCGGACCGTCGCACGCTCGCGCACGCGCCAGAATCCCTGACTACACTTGCCGTCGAGCGACTTCGAGGGCACACGTCAAAGGAGCCCCGCATCCCCACCGCAACCGCCGACGCCGACCGACCGATCCTCGCCATCACCATGGGCGACCCCACCGGGGTCGGGCCCGAGATCCTGATCAAGTCGCTGGCCAAGTCCGAGACCTATGCATTGTGCCGACCGCTCGCCGTGGGCAGCGTCTCGGCGATCGAACGAATGGCCGGCATCCTCGGTTCCGAACTGCAGGTAGTCGCCGCGGATCCGGAATCGGCCGCCTATGTGCACGGAACGATCGAGGTCTACGATCCATGGGGCGAGGACCTGAGCGACCTGCCCTTCAAGCAGGTGACGGTCGAGGGCGGACGATCCTCCGCCGAGGCCGTGATCGAAGCCGCCAAGCTCGTGATGGACGGTCGCGCGGCGGCCATTGTCACCGGGCCGATTCACAAGGAAGCGATCAACCGCGCCGGGTATCACTACGCCGGCCACACCGAGCTGCTGGCGGACCTGACCAAGACGCCCGGCACGCGCATGTTGCTGGTGGCGCCGTCGCTGCGGGTCATTCACAACAGCACGCACGTCTCGCTGCGCGAGGCCATCGAGCGCGTGACGCGCGACAACGTGCTGCACTGCATCCGGCTGCTGCACGAGTCGCTGCAACTCCTGGGTTTCGAGCATCCGCGCATCGCCGTCAACGGGCTCAACCCCCACGCGGGCGAGGACCGGCTGTTCGGCGACGAGGACGCCGACGAGATCCTACCCGCCATTGAAGCGGCGCGGACGGAAGGCATGGACGTGACCGGACCCGAGCCGGGCGACACGGTCTACAACAAGGCCATCGACGGGCGCTTTGACGGCATCGTGGCCATGTACCACGACCAGGGCCACGTGGCGGTCAAGACTGCGGGGTTCTTCGACGGCATCAACGTGTCGGTGGGCATGCCGATCATCCGTACGAGCGTCGATCACGGCACCGCCTACGGCCGCGCGGGCGAAGGGCGGGCGCGCGAAGACAGCCTGGACCACGCCATCAAGGTGGCGGCGCAGATGTCACGCGCCAAGCTGGCGGCGGCCGGCGCCTGAGGTGCGCCGGCTGATTGCCGTAGGGGCGGGTCTGAGACCCGCCCTCTCTGGGTTTTGCAAACGCCCCGTTTCGCGGGTATGACGGGAAATGTGCACGTATGACGCGCCCGAATTGCCCTTTCTCCGCAGCCGCTTCGGTATGCTGAGCGTGTGCCGTGGCGTATGGCCCCTCGGGGCACGGTGCGCGGGCACCATGTGAATCTGGGGCCAGTCCCCTTGCAGGAGTGAGTTCGTGGGTTCCGGCTTTCAAGCCGCGCAGGTAGTTCTCGCGGTCATTTTGATCGTCATCGTGCTGCTCCAGGTGCGCAACGCCGGCGTGGGCTCGGCCCTCGGCGGCAGCGACAGCTCGTTCTTCGCCTCGCGCCGCGGGATCGACCGCGTGCTCTTCAACTTCACGATCGGGATCTCGGCCTTATTCTTCCTGGTCTCCGTCTTCGCCGTCCGCTTCCAGTAGCTCGTCCGCCGGCGCCAGCGCGTCCGGGCACCGATCCACGTAGGAGCACCGACGGCACACACTGGCATCCTCAGCCGCGTCGGGCGCCCGCCAAAACGCCTCGAACCGCTCGTCCTGGATTCCCAACGCGATGCTCGCCGCGCGCTCCCCGAAGTCACGAAGATCCTCCCGGTCGTAGCTCGCCTCCAGCCGCTGCACCGACGGCGGATCGGCGACGACCAGCACGTCCACGCGCACGTCGGGAATGAAATATGGCGACGGCAGCTCCCCTGGCCGGACCCGCGACCCGGCGCGAAACGCCGCGTATCCGATGGCGTAGCACATGAGCTGGAGATCGCTATCGAGATAGGTGGCGTCGTAAGGCCGGCGGGAGGTCTTGAAGTCGATGACCGTGCCGTTGTGATCCACCAGGTCGACCGTGCCGACGACCGGCCATGGCACGCTGGGGACCGTGAACCGGAATCGATGCTCGACCAGATGCGGCACCAAGGCCGCGGCGGCTTCGGTCAGATAGTGCTCCAGTGCACACCGACCCGACTCGTAGGCCGCCTCCCACGGATCGTCGGCGTCGGCGGCATCTGCCGGACCCGGTGCGTATCGCTCCCAGACGCGGTCGAAGATCTCGTGGGCCTCGTTCAGCGGCAAATCATGGCGCGTGTGCTTCTTGGCCCGGAAGTTCGCCTCCAGCGTCTCGTGGATGGCCTGGCCAACCAGTGAGGCCGGGGTGTAGGGAGATTCCAGGCGGTCCACGTAGCGGTGCCTGTACTGCAGCGGACATGTTGCGTAGGTTCGCAACTTGGTAGGCGAGAGAAATCGGAGCGGGAGAGCCACGCGAAACCCAACCGGCGGCGCCGGATGCATCTGCCGCCTGAAGTCTAGCGGTCGCGCCGGATCATGACGCCCATGCACGACCTCGAAGCATCGGTCGTTGTCGTGACCTGGAACGGACGCGAGCGGCTGAGCGAATCGCTGCCGGCCATCGTCGGGCAGCAGGGCGTCCGGCACGAGCTCATCCTGGTCGACAACGGCTCGACCGACGGCACGGCGGCCTGGGTCCGGGGCGCGTTCCCATCGGTGCACGTGGTGGAGCTTCCGGAGAACACCGGATTCGCCGCCGGCAACAACCGCGGCTTCGAGTCCGCCCGCGCGCCGCTCATCGCCACCATCAACAACGACGCGATCCCAGATCCGGACTGGCTCGCCAGCCTGGTGAGCGCCGCAGCAGCGCATCCGGACGCCGGCATGTTCGCCAGCCGCATGATCTATCTGCACGACCCCAAGCTCATCGACTCCGCCGGCATCAGCCTGGATCCGCTGGGGATCGCGTGGGATCGACACGCCGGGATGCCGGTGCGGGACGACACCGACGGCGAGGTCTTTGGCGCGAGCGCCGGGGCGGCGCTGTATCGACGCGAGCTGCTCCAGGCGACCGGCGGTTTCGACGAGCGCTTCTTCGCCTACCTGGAGGATGTCGATCTTGCCTGGCGCGCGCGCTGGCTGGGGTGGAAAGCGCGATACGTGACCGCCGCGCGGGTTCGCCACATGCACTCGGCCACCTGGGCGGAGGATTCGCCGCTCAAGACGTACCATCTTGGCCGCAACAAGGTGTGGCTGATCGCCAAGAACTATCCCCTGGGGCCGCTGCTGCGCTGGCTGCCGCTGATCCTGGCTTATGACGCCGCGTCGCTGCCGGTCACGGTCTGGCGGCAGCGCAGCCTGTCCGCCGTGCGCGGGCGACTCGCTGGGCTTCGGCGCCTGCCCGAGATTTGGCGCAGCCGCGGGCATCTGGAAGTAGCTCGACGGGAATCGTTGCCAACATCGACGACCGCCGGCTCCGAATCTGCCGCGCCGGAACGCCCGGCCACCTGGCCCGAACTGCGCGACGTAATGGACCCGCTACGCTCGCCCTTGACCATCTGGCGCCGCCACCGTCAACTCCGCCGCGCCCTGCGCTCATAGCCCGAGACTGCCGTCCCGCGCTCCTAGCCTGGGCGCCGCTGCTAGACTCCTGCCACCGGGGTGTGGCGCAGCCTGGTAGCGCACCTGAATGGGGTTCAGGAGGTCGCGAGTTCGAATCTCGCCGCCCCGACCAACGACCGACTGACGCTGCGTCGGTGATGCCCGTCTCAACACCGACGCTCCCACCACGGAGGCACGCGAGCATGAGCGATCCCTTGCGCGTCGCGATGATCACCGAGCCCACCTCCTGGCATCGGAGCAAGCTGATCGACGCGCTCTCCACCGACGAGATCGGTGAGGTCGCCGTCGCCGACGCCACGGGAGAGACGTTCGACGAGGTGCGCGACGGCGCCGGTCGCAAGCTGCAAGCGACCTTCACCGACCTGGACCGGATGTTTCGTGAGTTCAAGCCCGACGCGGCGCTGATCACCCTGGAGCCCTGGCGGATGCCGGCCGCAATCAAGCAGGCGCTCGAGGCCGGCGTGCACGTCTATCACGAGAAGCCGGGCTACGTGGACATCGAGGACTACCGCGAAATTTGCCGGCTCGCGCGAAGCTGCAACCTCCACCTGTGCATCGCCTACTCCTCCCGGATGTATCCGGTGGTCCAGGAAGCCCGCCGCATCGTGTCAGAGGGGCTGCTGGGCGACCTGTTCTCATTCCAGGCGCACTTCATCGCCGACCAGGAACGGATCAGGCAGGACCCGGCGGTGCGCTTCGAGTACGACCACGCCGCCGGCGGCTGGTTCTTCTCCAAGCAGAAGGGGGGCGGCGGGCACCTGACCATCCTGGGCTGCCATTACCTCGACATGCTGCGGCACGTCAGTGGCTCGGACTTCACGTCGGTCGTGGCCATGTGCAAGAACGTCGGCGGCGAGCCGATCACGGTGGAGGACGCGGCGGCGCTGACCATCGAGTTCGAGAACGGCATGATTGGCAACTTCAACTCGGGCTTCTATACCAGCAAGGCCGAATATGCGTCGCAGCGTCACAGCGGCATCACGATCTGGGGTCGCGAGGGCTGGCTGAGCTTCAATCCGAGCGGAGAGGTGGCCGGTGTGCCGCTGCAGTGGGCGTCGCACCGGGGTGTTCACGCCAGCGCGCCGCTCAAGTCCGTGACCTATGACGCCAGCGACAGCACCACCGAGGTCTATCGGTTGCTTGCCCAGGCGTTCCTCCGCGCGTGCCAGGGCGACGGACCATCACCTCTCGCGCCGGAAGACGGCCTGTGGGTGGCGGAGTGCACCCAAGCCGCCTACCGAGCCGCCGAGACCGGCCGCATCCAGCAGGTGACGATCCCGGCGGGTTAGCGCCGGCTCGAGACATTTGAGTAGTCCTTCGTCATTCCCGCGAAGCATGTCCCCGCGAAGGCGGGGAGCGGCAATCCAGCGGCTGCAAGACCTGTTCACCCACACGCAGGGGCGACGCATGCGTCGCCCCTGCACCTTTTGCAACGTTCTCCAGCCGGCGGAAGCCTTAAGCCGGCGGGAAGGGCCAGGCGAACGAACAGCACCCGCCTACCCGAGCGTAAGCACAACTTCGCCGTCTTCCACGGCGACCGGGTAGGTCTTGGCGCGCATCGACGGGTCGTAGAGCGCGCATCCGGTGGCGATGTCGAACTCCCAGTTGTGAAACGGGCACTTCAAGATCTCGGCCTCGCGCTCGAACGCGAAGTGCCCGACGCCATTCGAGATCACGTGGGGTCGAATCACGCCGCGCCCGAGCGGTCCGCCGGAGTGGGGACAGCGATTGCGCAGCGCGTAGAACTGCCCTCCGACGTTGAAGACCATGACGCCGTTTTCGCCGCCGACGGGGACCTCGCGGCGGCTTCCCGGCGGCAGGTCGTCGACGCGGCACACGACGTGCCGCCGCGGGCTAGAGGCCGAAGAGCTCACGCGCGGTCTCGCCGAAGATGCGAGGGCGCAAATCACGCGGAATCATGGCGGCCGCGGCGCGGGGCTCGTCCCAATCCCAGTGCGGGAAGTCGCTGGCGTAGACCAGCATCTCCTCGGCGTGCGCCCAGTCGAGGAAGGTCCCCATGTCCTCACGGCGCGGCGGCTGCTCGAGCGGCTGCGTGCCCACCCGCACGTGCTCGCGGATGTAGTCGCTGGGTAGCCGCTTCACCCACGGCGTGGTGTCGCGGAGCGCCTTCCAGTCGGCGTCGAAGTGCCACAGCAGACCGGGAATCCACCAGGTGTCAACCTCGATGAACAGCCAGCGGAGGCTGGGGAACTTCTCGAACACGCCCTCGCAGACCAGGCTCACCACGTGCGCCTGGGCGATCTGCGGGCGGGCCATGCGCATCTCGAGGTAATAGGAGGGATAGCCTGCAGCGGTGGGCGGGTTGGTGACGCCGGCGCCCTCGCCGCCAAAGTGGGTCATCATGACCAGGCCGTGCTCGGCGGCCGCCTCGTAGATCGGGTGATAGAAGCGGTTGCCATATGGATGCCGGGCGCCGGCGGGCAGCATCACGGCGACGACGGCCGGATGGTCGCCCAAGCGCCGGATCTCCTCCGCCGCCTGCGCCGGATCGTTGGGACACACCGCCAATGTCATGCGATAGCGCGGATCCACCGACACCCAGGTATCGATCGTCCAGTCGTTGAAGGCGCGGGCCAGCGCCGAGGCATAGTCCACGTCCGAAATCCCCACGACGCCGTAGACGCTGGAGCCGGTCAGGACCGCCACATCGATCTGATAGGGATCCAGGTGCTCCTGCACCGTGAATTCGGCAAAGTTGGTCTCGGGGGTCACCGCCAGGTCGGCGCGATAGCCCAGGATGTTGGGCACGTTGGTGTAGCTGAGCCTGGGCAGCATCGGGCCAAAGTCCCGAATCTGCTCCACGTACTGCCGCGGGAGATAGGGAAAGATGTCGTCGATCTCGTGCCAGGCGTGATGGCAGTCGCAATCGACGATGAACGGCGCCAGCTTCGGACCACGAGTCGGGGTCGGCGGCGCTTCCGGCTTGACGTCAACGGCGCCCATGGCGCCCTCCGGCGAACATGTGCGGTTAGCCGATGGTAGCCCATGGGCCCAGCCCCGTCCGACGTAGGGGCAACCGGAGTGGTTGCCCGTCCGCGGCTAGTTGCCCAGCGCCTCCTCCAGGTGGCCGAATATGTCGCGCAGGCGCTGTTGGTCCGCCGCCGGCAGCGAGCCCCGCAAGATCGCCGCGACGTTGGCGTCGAGATGCTCCGGGCGAGACGTACCCGTGAGCACCGTGTCGACCGCGTCGTGCTCACGCGCGAACCGATAGGCGGCTTCCACAACGGAGGTCACGTCGCCGTGCACCAGCCAGCCCAACGGGTCATCCGCCGGCACCGCGTCGGCGGGCAGCTGCCCGCGTTCGACCAGGTCGGCGATCACCTCGCGCAGGCGCTCGGGGATCGACAGGGCGCGACGCACCGCGATCATGATGACGATCCCGATGTCGGCCGCCTGCGCCGCGGGAAACACACTTCGCTCCGCGCCCTGGTGCAGCAGGCTGTAGCCGACCATCAGCGTGTCGAAGTGGTCGTCGGCGATGGCGCGGCGCAGCATGGCGTGCGTGGGGTCGTGGGTGAAGCGCTCGGTGACGCCTATGAAGCGAATCTTCCCTGCGGCCTGCGCGTCCTTGAGCACCGGCAGATGCCGCGCGACGACCTCGTCATAGTGCTCGTCCACCAGGCCGTGGATCTGCATGACGTCGATCACGTCCACCTGCAGTCGACTGAGCGCCTGATCGATGGCGCGCGAAACGTCGGCCGCTGCAATGACGCGCTCGTCACCGTCGCGGTAGGTGCATTTGGTGGCGACGAGGTAGTCGTCGCGCGGCACGCCGTCCAGCGCCTGTCCCAGCAGCGCTTCGCTGTCGCCGTAGCCCTGGGCGGTGTCGAAGAAGTTGACGCCCTGATCAAGCGCACGCCGAACCAACCGACGAGCCGCCTCAGCCGTCGTGCCGCGATGCTGCCCGAAGCGACTCGGCCCGCCGGTGCCCAGCGACACCAGCGATACCTCGAGCCCGGTGCGACCCAGGCGTCGGTATTCCATCGGCAAGCTTCCGGCTAGCTGAGATGCTTCAGCCTACGCCCAGCCTCGGCAACCTGAAAGCCGATGCGCGTTGCGTATCTCGTTACGCTGGGTGCGCGACTGCTCGACAAGCCAGCCAGCAATGGCTAAGATTCTTCTCTAAATAAGGGGGGAGCTGTTGACACAGCCGGCACCGGAAGGGCACTTCCACAAGGACCACTCGCTGTCCGAGATCACTCGAATGTTCCCGGATCGGGCAGCTGCCGAGTCCTGGCTTGTCAATACCCGCTGGCCTCATGGCGTGCGCTGCCCCCACTGTGACGCTAACAGCGTCCTCACGGTCAAAAGTCGGAAGCCGCAGCCGTACCGTTGCCGGGCCTGCCGGAAGCACTTCAGCGTGCGAACCAACACCCTGATGCAGAGTTCAAAGCTCAGCCTGCAGGTCTGGGCTATGGCGTTCTATCTTTCGGCCACCGGCGTTGAGGGCACTTCGAGCCCGATGCTGTATCGCGACCTGGGCGTGACGCCAAAGACCGCCTGGCACCTGGCGCACCGAGTTCGCGAGACCTGGCAAAACGCGCGTCTGGGACTCACCGATGCAGTCGAGGCCGACGAGTCTCACACCGTCGGGCTGGAGCCGAAGGAGTTAGTCCACCGCAAGCCTCGCGCCAGCGGTATCGCCATCGGCAATGGTGGCGCGGCTCAGGGACCAATTGGCGCGAATAACGGGATTGCGGCGGATCTAGCCGAGCATCTAGGCGACCGGAAGTTTGGCACCGTGGTCGCCGACCCGCCCTGGCGATTCACCAACCGGACGGGCAAGGTCGCACCGGAGCATCGTCGCCTCTCGCGGTACAGCACACTCTCGCTAGAGGAAATCTGCGACCTGCCGATCGCGGACCATATGCTCGACGTCTCCCACTGCTACTTGTGGGTGCCGAACGCAATCCTGCCGTGGGGCCTAGCGGTCTTGAAGGCCTGGGGCTTCGAATACAAAACCAATCTGATCTGGCTCAAAGTGCGAAAGGACGGCGGGCCAGACGGGCGCGGCGTCGGCTTCTACTTCCGCAACGTGACAGAGATGGTGCTTTTCGGTATTCGTGGAAAGGGGGCGCGAACACTTTCCCCAGGTCGT
>DAOUHO010000030.1:0-8664 GCA_034428595.1 Chloroflexota bacterium
CGGGACGATTTGCCATGCCTCGATCGGCAGGAATGGCACGAACGCCGCGGTGGCGGCGATGCTGCCCGCAGTGCCGCCGGCGACGCCCTCCCAGGTCTTGCGCGGCGAGATGTGGGTCATGAAACCGCGGCGCCCGACCGTGCGCCCGGCGACATACGCCAGCGAGTCGTAGGCCCACGTGACCACCAGCGCCAGCAGGGTCCAGGCGAACCCGTCAGGCGACGCGCGGAGCACGACCGCCAGCCCCAGCAGTGCCCCGGCGTAGCCGCCGGCGGCCGCCGCCAGCGCCCAGTTGGCAAAGCGGTGCGGGTCCGAGGTTGCTAGCTGGGCAATCAGCCCCGCGGCAAGCAGTGCGGCGGTCAGCGCCCCCAGCCATATGCGTTCACCCTCGGGCACCGCCGCCAACGCCACCACCAACGCCGCCAACGCCGGAGCGACCGCCCGCAAGTGTTGGCGCGGGCTGCGCAGCAGCAGGTGCGCCAGCTCGCGCGCGGTTAGGGCCGCCCCGAGAATTACGAGCACCGCCAGCGCCGACGGGTGCCACCAGACGACCGCCACCACGGCCGGAATGAGGACGGCCCCGCTGACAACCCGCGCGCGCAGCGAACGCTATCCGGAGATGAGGTCGCTTACCACGCGCGGCTGGTCCGCCACGCGCCCGAACTTGCGTTCGCGTTGCCGGTAAGTGGCCAGAGCCTTGTCGAACTCGTCGCGGGTGAAATCGGGCCACAGCGTCGGGGTGGAGTAGAGCTCGGCATACGCCGCCTGCCAGATGAGGAAATTGCTCAAGCGCTGCTCCCCGGCGGTGCGAATCACGAGGTCGGGGTCGGGGATGTCGCTGGTATAGAGATAGGACGCGAACAGGTCCTCGCTCACGTCTTCCGGGGCAATGCCGTCCCGGATGAGATTGCGCACCGCGCGCAGAATCTCCGAGCGACCGCCGTAGTTGAACGCGATGTTGAGCGTCAGCGCTTGATGCTTCACGGTCTGGCGGACGATGGTCCGCACCGCCACTCGGTCGGCCAGGGGCAGCGACTCGATCTCGCCAAGTACGCGAATGCGCACGTCGTTGTTGAAAATCGTGGCGCGTTCGGCGGCGAGGCGCTCGGGAATCAGGGCCATCAGCACGTCCACCTCGTCGTGCGGCCGGTCCCAGTTCTCGGTGGAGAAGGCAAAAACCGTGAGGGTGGAGATGCCAATGTCGATGCAGGCTTCGGCGATCCCGCGCACCCGTAGGGCGCCCTCGCGGTGGCCCTCGGTTCGGGGTAGGGCCTGGCTGCGCGCCCAGCGCCCGTTGCCGTCCATGATGATGGCGACGTGGTCGGGCGTCGTCGGGTCGGATCCCGTCACGTCCGCGGTGGCGTTCAGACGGTCATCACCTCGGATTCCTTGCGCTCGCCGGCGGCATCGACGGCCGCAATGTTGCGGTCGGTCAGGTCTTGCAACTGTTGAGTGCCACGGCGCACCTCGTCCTCCGAGGCTTCCTTTTGGCGGGATAGGTCGCGCAGATCGTCCTGCACGTCGCGCCGAACATTGCGTACCGCCACGCGCGCCGCTTCGACTCGGCTGCGGACGACCTTCACCAGGTCGAGTCGGCGGTCCTCGCTCAGCGGCGGAATTGGCAAGTGAATCACCGCGCCGTCGTTCGACGGCGTGATGCCGAGATCGGATTTGAGGATCGCGCGCTCGATGTCGGGAATGGCGGACTTGTCCCAGGGCTGAATCACCAGCAGCCGCACTTCCGGCACGGAGATTCCGGCGATCTGCTTGAGGGATGTCGGCTGGCCGTAGTAGTCCACGCTGAGGTTCTCCACCAGGGCGGGCGAGGCGCGCCCGGTTCGTGTGGCCAGCAGCTCGTGTTCGAGGTGGGCCACGGCCTGCCGCATGCGGTGGGCCGCGTCGTCCAGGAATTCGTCGATGAGCTCGCTCATGCCGCGATCACTGTACCGACGCGCTCGCCGGTGAGCACGCGCTGCAGGCTGCCCGGGTCTTCGAGCCGAAAGACGACGATTGGCAGGTCGTTGTCCATGCAAAGGCTGAACGCGGTCGCGTCCATGATCCGCAGCCCGCGGTTGAGCGCGTCGAGGTAGGTGATCTCGTCGAGCCGGGTGGCGTTGGGATTCAGCTCCGGATCGTCCGTATACGCGCCGTCGACCTTGGTTGCCTTGAGCAGGGCTTGGGCGTTGATTTCCATGGCGCGCAAGGCCCCGGCGGTGTCCGTGGTGAAGAACGGGTTGCCGGTGCCGGCGGCGAAGATGACCACGCGCCCCTGTTCGAGGTGGGCCATGGCCTTGCGCCGGATGTAGGGCTCCGCCACCTCGCGCATCTCGATGGCCGTTTGGACGCGGGTGGGAACGTCAACGCTTTCGAGCGCTTCCTGCAGCGCGAGGGCGTTCATCACCGTGCCGAGCATGCCGATGTAGTCGGCCGTCGACCGGGCCATGGTCGGCATCTCACCGCCGCGCCAGAAGTTGCCGCCGCCAATCACGATGGCGATCTCAACGTTCAGCGCGCGGGCCTCGACAATGCGGTCGGCCACCGCGCGCGCTCGACTGGTCTCGATGCTGAAGCCGTCGTCACCGGCGAGCGACTCGCCGCCGATTTTCAGGAGTACGCGCTGGTAGGTGTGGGCTCGCACCGCAGTCCCCCCGTTTCGGCGCTAAATCTCGTACCGGCTAAACCGCGCGATCTGAATCCGCTCTCCGACCCGGGCCTCCACGTCCTGCACGATCTCATGCACCTTTCGCGACGTATCGCGAAACCACGGCTGGTCGAGTAAGGCCTGCCCGTCGCCCGTGTCGTCGTCAGCAACCCGCTCCGGCGCCATGGCCGCAATGTGCATGACGAGGTCGTGCGCCAGGGCCGTGAACTCGGGTGTGCGGGCGACAAAGTCCGTCTCGCAGCGAATCTCGAGCATCGCGCCCAGCGGACGACCGGGATGCACGTAGGCCTCGACAATGCCCTCGCCGGTTTCGCGGTCGGCGCGCTTGGCCGAAAGCTCCAGACCACGCTCGCGAAGCAACGCGCGCGCGTTCTCGATGGAACCGGCGGCATCTTCGAGCGCCCGCTTGACGTCCATAACGCCGGCGCCGGTCTCGGACCGAAGGGCGCGGATGTCTTCGATTGAGACTTTAGGCATTGCTCGCGTCCTGCGGGGGTGTCGTCGAGGCCGGCGGCGACGATGCGGCGCGCGGCTTGCGCCGGCCCCGGGGAGCGGTACGGGATTGGGCCGCTGGCCGTCGGCGGCCACGGGCGGCGCGTGGCGCCGCCGCAGCCTCGGCTGCCGCGGGTTTCGCCGGGGATGGCGCCGCGGCCCCGCTGGCATCCGCCGACTCTGTGGCTGGCGTCGCCGGTGTGGCTTCCTCGGCCGCTTCAAGCATGGCGGCCTCGATTTCGGCCGTGGATGCGCGTTGCTTCTCGGCGAGAGCCGCGGCGGCCATGGCGGCTTCGGCTTCGCGGGCGGCTCGCACTGCGCGCTCGGCTTCGAGCCGCTCATGCTCTTCGCGGCCGGCCAGGATGGCGTTGGCGATTTGGTCGGCGATCGCTCGCACGGCGCGAATCGAATCGTCATTGCCGGGAATCACGTAGTCGACGACTTCGGGATCGCAGTTCGTGTCGGTGAGGGCGATGATGGGGATGTTCAGGCGCTGGGCCTCTTTGACGGCGATCGCCTCGCGCTTGGGATCGATGATGAAGAGCGCGGCGGGCAGCCGCGACAGGTTGCGAATGCCGCCCATCCGCTTCTCAAGCCGGGCCGTCTCGATGGCGTGAGCGTGCGCGGCCTTCTTCGACATGCGCTCGAAGTCGCCGGCTTGCTGGCGCGCCTGCAACTCGCGGAGGCGCTGCACGCGTGTGCGCAGCGTGTCGAAGTTGGTCAGGGTGCCGCCGAGCCAGCGGTGCACCACGTAGTGCGCCCCGCAGCGCTCGGCCTCCTCGCGCACCACTTCCTGCGCTTGCTGCTTGGTGCCGACGAAGATGATGTCGCCTCCGTCGGCGGACACCGATCGCGTAAACGCCTGCGCGGCCATCAGTCCGCGCACGGTGTGCTGCAGGTCGATGATGTGAATGCCGCCCCGAGCCCCAAAAATAAACGGGCGCATCTTCGGGTTCCACCGTGGTGTGCGGTGACCGAAGTGCACCCCGGCCTCCAACAGGTCTCGCATGGTCGCAACCGCCATGCCGCATCGTCCTTTCGTTTGCCCTTGTTTCATCCGCCGTCGTCGGCTCTGCTGCCAACCGCTTTCGCGGCAGGGCGCAGCAAATCAGACGGCGTGTAAATTCGCCCGCAAGGCGCGGGCGTTCGCCAAGCATATCGCAGGCGGGTTGTCTGCCGGGCCCAGACGCACTGGCGAGGTTAGGTGCGTCGCCGGCGCCCCGACCGTCCGCGGCCGCGGCCTCCCTGGGCCGCCACCCGCTCGGCGCGCGCTGCCAGCAGATCCACCGCCTCGGCCAGGGTGATCGAGGCCGGATCGCGACCCTTGGGCAGGCTCGCGTTGAGCGTGCCGTCGGTGACATAGGGGCCGTAGCGACCGTCGCGGACCGTGATGGGCTCCTGCGACGTCGGGTGCGCGCCAAGCTCGGCCAGAGCTGGCGGCGGCTCACCCCGTCGGCGCGTCTGGCGGGGCGTGCGCAGCACCTCAAGGGCTTCGGCCAGATCGACGGACGCCAGCTTCGCGTACCGGGCATTGCCGCGTCCGGGCAGGCTGCGAGACTCGCCGCCGCATTTCACGTAGGGGCCGTACGGCCCGTCTTGCACCGTCACGTCCTCGCCCGTTTCGGGGTGCGTGCCGAGCCGCTTCGGATACGCGAGCAGTTCCAGCGCCTGGTCGAGGGTGATCGATTCGGAGTCGATCGTGGGCCACACGCTGGTGGTCTGTGGGCGCTTCCGGCCGCCGGCCCCGCGCCCGGTCTGGCCCTCGCCGCGCTGCAAATATGCGCCGCGGCGGCCCTGCTTGAGATAGATGGGCAGCCCCGAATCGGGATCGGCGCCGAGCGGCTGATCTCCCCGCGTCGCCTGCTCCAGCAGCTCGGCGGCGGCTTCGGGGGTCAGTTGATCGGGCTCCAGGTCTTCCGGCACCCGCGCTCGCCGGCCCTCCTCGGCCGATTCGATGTATGGGCCGTAGCGGCCAATGCGCACCGCCACCCGCGTGCCGTTGGTTTCGGCCAGCGGGATCGTGCAGACGGCGCGCGCGTCAATGGCGTCCCAACTTGCGTCGATGCGGTGGTGCAGGCCATCGCGCAGCATGGCCTCCTTGCCGTTGGCCGACGCGCCGTTGGTCCCGAAGTAAAACGCCGACAGCCAGGGCAGTGGATCAAGCTCGCCCTCGGCGACCCGGTCCAGCCCGTCTTCCATGCGGGCGGTGAAGTCGGCGTCGGCCAACTCGGGGAAGTGCATGGCCATGAGCTGGATCACGGCAAACGCGTGCCAGCGCGGAACCAGCGCCGAGCCCTTGCGCGCCACGTATTTGTCTTGAATCGTCTCGAGAATGGTGGCGTAGGTGGACGGGCGACCGATATCCAGCCGCTCCAGCTCGCGGATCAGGCTGGCCTCCGTCCAGCGGTCGGGCGGTCGGGTCGCGTGCTCGCTGGGTTCGATGCCATGGACGTCCAAGACAGCGCCGCTCGAAAGGTCCGGAAGGATCCGGTCGTCGTCACCGTCGCCGGCGCCGTAGATCCGCAGGAAGCCGTCGAATACCACGATTTGTCCGTTTGCTTGGAATACCGCGGTCCCGTCGTCGCCGGTCGCGGCCTCGATTCGGACACGCGTCCGCTCGAAGTGGGCGTCCCGCATTTGCGAGGCCAGCGTGCGTTGCCAAATCAGGGTGTAGAGGCGCCGTCCGTTGGCGTCCACGTCATCGCCCAGGTCATCTGGGTGCCGAAAGCGCTCGCCGGCGGGCCGGATGGCTTCGTGGGCCTCCTGCGCGCGAGCCGCTCGCGCGCGATATCGCCGCGGTTTCTCAGGCAAATACTCTGCGCCGGCGCGCTGTTTGATCTCGTCCCGCGCCGCGGAAATCGCCTGCTGGGACAGCGTGGGCGAGTCCGTGCGCATGTAGGTGATGTAGCCGCTTTCGTAGAGCTGCTGGGCCACACGCATCGTTTGGCGAGCGCTGAAGCGCAATCGGCCTGAGGCCGCCTGCTGCAGCGTCGACGTGATGAAGGGGGGTGCCGGGCGGCGCGTCACCGGGCGCTTCTCCACGCCGACGACGTGAAACGCGGCGTCGGCAAGCGCCGCCGCCAGGCGGCGCGCGTCGGCCTCGTCAATCCGGCGAACCTGGCGGTTGGCCAACAAGCCGCCGGTGGATGGGTCGAAGTCGTCGCCGGTCGCGATTTCCTGGCCGTCGAGGCTGACCAGGCGCGCGGGAAACTCGGCGTCGCGTCGGTCGGCCGGCGCCAGCGTGGCCGTCAGGCCCCAGTACGCCGCGTGCACGAACGCCATGCGTTCGCGCTCCCGGTCGACGATGAGCCGCAATGCCGGCGTCTGCACGCGACCGGCGGAGAGGCCGCTCTGCACCTTTTTCCAAAGCACGGGCGACACCAGGTACCCGATCAGCCGGTCAAGCACGCGACGCGCTTCCTGCGCCCGCACCAGATGCTGGTCGATGTCGCGCGTGCGCCCCAACGCCTCCTCGACGGCCGAGCGCGTGATCTCATGGAAGACCATGCGCCGGATCGGCAGTTTCGGCTTCAGGACCTCCACCAGGTGCCAGGCGATCGCCTCTCCCTCCCGGTCCTCGTCCGTCGCGATCAACAACTCCTGAGCCGTCTTCAAATCGCTTCGCAGATTGGCGACGACGCGTTTCCGGTCGGCGGGAACGATATAGACCGGCCGAAAGCCTTCGTCCACGTTGACCGCCAGCGTCGCCCAGCTCTTGCCCTTGAGGTTCTTGGGAACCTGGGCGGCGCTGGCCGGCAGGTCGCGCACGTGCCCCACCGACGCCACGACCTTGTACTCCGATCCAAGGAAGCGCTGCAGCGTGGCGGCCTTGGCGCCCGACTCCACGATGACGAGGTTCTTTGCCCCGCGGGGACTTTTCGCCGTGGTGGCGGCGCGTTTGCGTGCGGCCATGGTCGTGTTGGTTGTCCTTGCCTCTGTGACTGCTTGGTTCGGTGCCGGCTCTACCGAGACGCCGGCGCGAGCGCGTCCCAGCGTACGAGGTCGTCGAGCAGGCGCATCAATTTGGCTTGCCATTCTGCATCGCGCGCGAAATCCGGCCACACCAGCCCGGCCTGTCCGCGCTTGACGCCCCAGCCGGACGCTTTGAGCATCACGGTAGGACTTGGCGCGAACTCCGGTGGCGCTTTGATCAGGAGCTCACGCGCGTAAGTCGTGACGGCGGCGAATCCCAACGCTTGCGCCCGCGCCTTGATCCGCAGCAGATACGCCAGATTGTCCACGGGCTCGGGCAACGCGCCAAACCGATCCCGGATGTCGGTGATCGCAGCTTCGACCTCGTCGATCCCCCGCAGCCGCGCCAGCCGCTGGTATTCGCGCACCTTGGTGGCGTAGGACCCCATGTAGTCGTCGGGCAGATAGGCGTCCAGTGGAAGGTCCACCACCGCGGAGGGCAGCTCGGGCTCGGGCGCCACGCCCCGCAGCCGGTCCACGGCTTCCGCCAGCATGCGGGAGTAGAGGTCGAAGCCCACGGCGCTCATGTGGCCATGCTGCTCGGCTCCGAGCAGGTTGCCCGCTCCGCGAATCTCGAGATCGCGCATGGCGATGCGGAAGCCGGCGCCCAAGTCCGAGGCCTCCAGAATCGTCTGGAGGCGCTTCTGGGCCTGCTCGGTGAGGGTGTGCCCCTTCTGATACATGAAGTAGGCGTAGGCCTGCGCGGCGGCTCGTCCCACGCGGCCTCGGAGCTGATAGAGCTGCGCGAGGCCGAACTGCCAGGCGTCGTTCACGATGATGGTGTTGACGTTGGGGATGTCGAGGCCGTTCTCGATGATGGCGGTTGCCACCAGCACCTGGGCGTCGCCTCGGGCAAAGCGATACATCACCTCCTCGAGCTCCGCCGGCGGCATTTGCCCGTGGGCCACGAGCATCTCAACGTCCGGCAGCAATTCCTGCAGCCGGCGTTGCCAGGTGTAGATCGTTTGCACGCGGTTGTGCAGGAAGTAGACCTGACCGCCGCGCCCAAGCTCGGAGCGGACGGCGTCGCGCACGATGTCGTCGTTGTAGGTCGTCACGTAGGTCTTGACGGCGAGGCGCTGCTCGGGCGGCGACTCGATGACGCTGATCTCGCGCAGACTGGCCAACGCCATATGCAGCGTGCGTGGGATCGGCGTGGCGGTGAGCGTGAGCACGTCCACGTTCTTGCGCAGCGCCTTGAGCCGCTCTTTGTGCACGACGCCGAAACGCTGCTCCTCATCGACGACGATCAATCCCAGATTGGCGAAAGCCACGTCGCTCTGGAGGAGCCGATGGGTTCCAATGACGATGTCAACGTCACCCGAGGCCAGGCCGGCCATGACGTCCAGCTGCTCCCGGCGGCTGCGGAAGCGGCTGAGCAACTCGACCTTGACCGGGAACTCGGTGAGGCGCGAGACGAAGGTGTCGAAGTGCTGCTGCGCCAGGATCGTGGTCGGGACCAGCACGGCCACCTGCCGTCCGTCCATGGCGGCCTTGAAGGCCGCGCGCAGCGACGCCTCGGTCTTGCCTTAGCCGAC
>DAOUHO010000031.1:0-11365 GCA_034428595.1 Chloroflexota bacterium
CGCGAGCCGATGTGTCCCACGTCCTCGCCGACCGTAAAGACCAGCTCGATCGGCCCGTGCGGCAAGCCCGCGTCCGCCACCGCCTGCACGCCCTCCACGATGGCCGCCACGCCCGCCTTATCGTCCGCCCCGAGCACGCTGGAGCCGTCTGACGCGACCCCCTCGTCGGTCACCACAGGTTCCATGCCCGGCGTCGGCCACACGGTGTCCATGTGCGCATTGAGCATCAGCGGCTCGGCGTCGCTGTCCTGGGCCTCCCAGGTGGCGATGAGGTTGCCGTGGGCGTCGACCTTCGTCGTCAGGCCCACTGCCTGGAGCATCGGTTCGAGGACTTCCACGATTCGATCCTCGTGCCCGTGATAGCTGTCGATGCGCACCAGGCGCAGGAACGTCTCCAGCAGGCGGTCGTGATCGATGGGGACGAGGTCGGGCATGGGCCGTGGTTCTCCGCGTGACCAAACGACGCATTCTGGCTGATTCGGCAGGACTTGGGCAGCCCGCGGCCTGCCTGACGTTTCACCGGGCGTGCTAAACATGCGTCATGCCCGCGCTTGAAATCCGAGGTCTGCGCAAGTCCTTCGCCGACGTGACCGCCGTGCGCGACGTGTCGCTCACCGTCGATCCGGGCGAAATCCTCGGTCTGCTCGGACCCAACGGAGCCGGCAAGACCACCACCATTCGCGCCGTCATGGGCATCGTGACGCCCGACGCCGGAAACATCCGCATCCACGACCGGCCGCCCAGCATCGACCTCAGGCGGCGCATCGGCTATCTCCCCGAGGAACGCGGCCTGCACCGGGGCGTGCGCACGCTGGACGCGGTGGAATACCTCGGGCGGCTGAGGGGGCTCAGCCGCGCCCAGGCTCGCTACCGTGCCGAGTCCTGGCTCGGGCGGCTGGACCTCGGCGAGGCGACCTCCCGCAAGACCGATGAGCTCAGCCGGGGCATGGCGCAGAAGGCGCAGATCGCCGCCACGCTGCTCACCGACCCGGACATCCTGATCCTGGACGAACCGACGCAAAACCTCGATCCGATCAACGTCAAGCTCTTGCTCGACATCATTCGCGAGCGTCGCGACGCCGGCGCCGCCATCGTCATCAGCACCCACGTCATGAGCCAGGTCGAGCACCTGGCCGACCGCATCTACCTCATCGCCGACGGCCGCGGCGTCGTGGAGGGCCGCGTGGCGGACGTCCGCCGCGCCTACGCCCCCAATGCCGTTCGGTTCGTATCGCCCGATCGCGTCGCCGATCTTCCCGGCGTTGCCGAGCTTCGCGACGAGGACGGCGGCTACTACGCGGTGCTCGCCGAAGGCGTCGCGCCTGAAGCCGTCCTCCGCGAGCTGGTGCAGCGCGGCGTTCGCATCGACCGCTTCGAGCGCGCGCTGGCCTCGCTCGACGACGTGTTCATTCAGGCCGTGCGCGAGGCGGGCCACGATGCGTAATGCAGCCGTCGTGGCGGCCTGGGAGCTGCGGCGCACGGTTGGCCGCAAGGGCTTTCTCATCAGCACGGCCACCGTGCCCGTGCTGCTGGCGATCGCGGTGCTGGTCTTCGTGATCTTTGGCGACCGCATCGGCGCGGCGGCAGCCGAGGCGACCACGTCCGATCCCGTCGACGGCTACGGACTGATCGATCAGGCGGGCGTGTTGGACGGGCCCGAACTGCCGCCGGGCTTCTCGCGCTTCACCGACGAGGCGGCGGCGCGGGCGGCGCTTTCGCGGGGAGCCATCGACGGCTATTTCGTCATCGAAACCGACTACATGGCGTCCGGCGACGTGCGGTTTGTGGCCGACGAGTTCGGCACGTTTGGCGAACGCGAGAGCCAGGCCCGTGGCGCCATACGCTCAGTGATTCTGGAGGCGCTGCTGCGAGAGCACGTGGCGCCCGACATCGCCCCCCGCATCCGGCAGCCCGTCGCGCTGCGCGCCGAAAGCATGGATGGTTCACCGCCGCAAGGATTTGGCGCCGGCATGATTTTCAACTCGGTCGTGCCCTACGTGGCGGCGATTCTGTTCATGATCGTCGTCTTCACCAGCGCCGGATACCTCCTGGAAGGCGTGAGCGAGGAAAAGGAAACCCGCGTCATTGAGGTCGTGCTGTCGTCGGTGACGCCCGACCAGTTGCTGCTGGGCAAGGTGGCCGGTCAGGCCATCGCCGGCCTCACGCAACTGCTGGTGTGGGTCTTGCCCGCCCTCGCGCTGGTTCCCGTGTTGCTCGCCCAGTTCGACGACCTTGGCGATCTGACCTTCAACCTCGCGGTGCTCCCACTCGCCCTGGCCTATCTGCTGCTCGGCTACCTGCTCTTCGCGGCGTTCTACGCCACCGTGGGGTCCATGACCACCACCTTCAAGGAGAGCCAGCAGCTCGCCGCCTACCTCATCCTGCCGTCCATCGTCCCCTTCATGCTCAGCGCCTTCATTCAGGGCGACCCCGACGGCATGCTGGCCGTGGTGCTCAGCTGGATTCCGATCACCGCGCCCGTCGGGGGGCTATTGCGCGTGGCAGCCGGGTCGGAGGACACGCTGTCACTCGCGGTGAGCGTGGGCATTCTGGCCGTCTGCGTCCCGCTCGCTCTCTGGATCAGCACGCGGGTCTTCCGCATCGGCCTCTTGGTCTACGGCCGGCGCCTGCGCCTGAGCGACATCGTGCGTGCGGTGCGTGGCTAGCGCGGTATATCGCCAGTCCCCGTCGGTCGTCAGCACCCCGCTGACCCGAGGGTGCTCGGCGAGCCGCTGGAGCAACGCCTCAACCTGCCGCGGTTCCACGGCGTCCACGCCCGCGAGCACCGGCCATACCCGAGCGTCCGCGGGCGCTCGTTTCAGCCCACCAGACCCGTCCAGCAACACCTTCGGCACGTGCTCCACGCCGATCACGCCGTCCGATGAAATCCCCAGCAGGGCCGCCACAAGTTCCGGCCGGTGCACATGCTCGGAAGTGACGGCCCGCCCGACGGCCCGGAGATTTGCGACCGGCAGCACCACCGCCGCACCGGCGGGCATGGCCGGCTCGTGGTCCGCCGGCGCCTTGATCAGCCGGCCCCGCGCCCCGTCGGCCTCCACGATCACGCAGTCGGCCCCCGCCGCGTCGCGCAGCTCCGGCATCCGGTCCGCCGGCACGCCCTGCCAGCGATCGGGTCCCGCCGATCCGATCACCACCGTCACCTGGCGCCGTTCGTCCAGCAGGCCACGCAGCTCGGTCGCCCAGCGCCCAGCCGGAACCTCCACCACGCCCGGGCTCTGCGCCATCGTGGGCTGATAGATGATCGTCGACTTGGTCGTCACCACACGGCGGCCCGCCGCGGCCAGCGCGCGACTCAGCGCGAACATCGTCGAAGTCTTGCCACCGGCGCCCACGATGGCGACGATGTCCCCGGGCGCCGCTATGCTCACCAGGTCCACCGGCCTGAGTTCCCGGTGAGGCATCAGACGCGACCCAACCTGGAGGCGGTCGGCGGCGGTATGGTTCGCCGACCGGTCTCGGCGAAGGAGTGATCGATGGGCACGGCTTCACCCCCAGCGCAGCGATTCAGCGCGGACGATCTCCGCACGTTCACCGCCGCCATCTTCCGCACCGCGGGCGTCGCGGACAAGGACGCGCAGATCGTGGCGCACGGGCTGGTGGACTCGAACCTGCGCGGCGTCGACACCCACGGCATCACCCGCATCCCCATCTATCTGGAGCGGCTCAACGCGGGACTGGTGAACGCCCAGGCCCGGCCGCGGATCGTCACCGAATCGCCCACCACCGTCGCTGTCGACGGCGACAACGGCCTCGGGCATGTGGTGTGCGACTTCGCCATCGACGCCACCATCGAGCGCGCCAAGGCCAACGGCGCCTGCTGGACCGGCATCCGCGAGTCCAATCACAACGGCTCCCAGGGCTATTGGGCGCTGCGCGGCGCCCGCGCCGGGCTCATGACCTGGGCCTTCACCAACGGCGAGGCCATCGTCGCTCCCTGGGGCGGCAGCGAGAAGTTCGTCTCAACCAATCCCATCTGCATCGCCATGCCCACCGATCCGCCCGACGAGCTGGTGCTCGACATGGCCACCACCCAGGTCGCCGCCGGCCACATCTTCCTGGCGCAGAGCCGCGGCGAACCGATCCCCGAGGGCTGGGCGCTCGACGCCGACGGCAACGACACGACGGACCCGGCGGCATTCCTCGACGGCGGATCGCTGCTGCCCCTGGGCGGATACAAGGGCGCCGGGCTCTCGCTGCTCATCGACGTCATGGCCGGCATCCTCTCCGGCGCCGCGTCCACCGTGGACGTTGGCAGCATGTACTGGCAGCACAAAGACCGTCCCCAGCGCGTCGGGCATTGCTTCCTGGCCGTGGACGTGGCGCGGATGATGCCGCTCGAGGAATTCAAATCGAGGGTAGCCGGCACCCTGGCGGCCATGCGCGCGGTGGCCCGACGGCCGGGCTTCGACCAGGTCTTCGCGCCGGGCGACATCGAGACCGCCAACGCCGCCGACCGCGAGGCCAACGGCTGCCCGCTCACGGACGACATCATCGCCACGCTCACCGAAACCGGCGCCGCCGTCGGCGTGCCGTTTCCTTCGCCGGTCGACGGGTCGGCATAGGCCGCACCGCGGGGCCGCGTACACTGCGAGAGCAACCGAGCATCGAGACAATCCACTGATGCCGACCGCCATCGTCACCGGAATCACCGGGCAAGACGGCTCCTACATGGCCGAGTTCCTCCTCGAGCGCGGCTATCACGTCGTGGGGATCGTCCGGCGCACCAGCACCGAGAACAACGGCCGCATCGCGCACATCCAGGACGACATCACCCTCGAACCCGGCGACCTGCACGACCAGTACTCGCTGATCGAGATTCTCAAGAAGCACCGGCCGGACGAGGTCTACAACCTGGCGGCCCAGTCGTTCGTGCAGACCTCGTGGTACCAGCCGGTCCTCACCGGCGAGGTCACCGCGCTCGGCGCCACGCGCATGCTGGAAGCCGTGCGGGCCGTCGACCCCGGCATTCGCTTTTACCAGGCCTCCAGCAGCGAGATGTTCGGCGCCGTGCAGGAGTGGCCCCAGAGCGAGAACACGCCGTTCTACCCGCGCAGCCCCTACGGCGTCGCCAAGCTCTACGCCCACTGGATCACCATCAACTACCGCGAGAGCTTCAACATGTACGCCTGCTCGGGCATCTGCTTCAACCACGAGTCGCCGCGGCGCGGGCTTGAGTTCGTCACCCGCAAGATCAGCTACAACGCCGCCCGCGTGCGCCACGGCATCATCGACAAGGTGCCCTTTGGCAATCTGACGACGACGCGCGACTGGGGCTATGCGCCCGACTATGTGCGGGCCATGTGGCTGATGCTGCAGCAGCCGGAGCCGGACGACTACGTGCTGGCGACGGGCGAGACGCACTCCGGCCAGGAGTTTGCCGAGCTGGCCTTCGCGCATCTTGGCCTGAATGCCCAGGATCACATCTACACCAGCGAAGACCTGTTTCGGCCCGCAGAGGTCGACCGCCTCATCGGCGATCCCGCCAAGGCCCGCGAAAAGCTGGGCTGGGAGCCGAGCGTCACCTTCAAGGAGCTTGTCACCCTGATGGTCGACGCGGATATGGAGCTAGTCGAGAGCGAACTCGCGCACGCGCAGATCATGGCGTCGCGGCACGGCGCGTGAAAGAGGCGGTGGCGGCCGAGCGTTCGTGGAAATGGGGCCGGGTGCTTGTCACCGGCGCCCGCGGATTCATTGGTCGGCATCTCGTCGCAAGCTTGCAGGCGGCCGGCGCTGAGGTAATTGCCGCCGACCACCGCGGAGACGGCGACGTCAGGCTCGACCTATGCGACGCCGCCTCGGTTCAGGCAGCGCTCCGATCCACCCGGCCCGCGGTCGTGATCAACCTCGCCGCCATTGCCGACCCGCGGCAGGCCGAGGCCGACCCCCTCGCGGCCTACGACGCGAACGTCCTCGGGCAGCTGCGAGTCATCCTGGCCCTGCGCGAGCTCGCGCCGGACGCGCGCCTCGTCGTCGTCGGCTCGGCCCTGCAATACGGCCGCGACGGCCACAACCGTCCCGTCCGCGAAGACGATCCACCGCGACCCGATGGGGTGTATGCCACGACCAAGGCAGCGGCGGACTTGCAGGCCGTCCAGCACCATCGCTCCGACGGACTCGACATCGTCCGGCTGCGCCTCTTCAACGTCGTCGGTCCCGGCCGGCCCGAGGAGTATTTCCCCGCCCCTCAAATCAGGCAGGCCGCCGACATCCTGGACCGCGGGGCCCCGCCGGTGATTCGCACCCTGAGCCTGCGCGACACCCTGGACTTCGTTGACGTGCGAGACGCCGCCGACGCCGTTCAGGCCGTCGCGTCGCGTGGGCGGGCGGGGGGCGCCTACAACGTCGCCTCCGGGCGGGCTACGTCCCTGCGCTCGGTGGTTGACCGGCTCATCGAGATCGCCGGTATTCAGGTCGAGGTTCAAGAAGGCGGATCGACGGCCGCGGCGGAAGGCCGCGTGGTCGTCGGCGACCCGTCCCTGATTGCTCGCGATACCGGCTGGCGCGTTAGCCGGACTCTGGACGATTCGCTGCGAGATGGTCTGCGCGAGACGCGCCAGCGCCTCGCCTCTTCGGTACCGATCGTCGCGTGAGCCGCGCCGTCCCAAGGCAACCATGACTGACGAAACCATCCGCTTCGGAACCGACGGCTGGCGCGCGGGCATCGCCGACGAGTACACCTTTGCCAACGTGCGCCGCGTCGCCCAGGGCTTTGCCCACTTTGTGCGCCGCGAGTGGTCCTGGCAAAACGGCATCGTCGTCGGCTACGACCGCCGCTTCGGATCGCCCGAGTTCGCCCGTACCGTGGCCGACGTGCTGGGCGCGAACGGCATCCCCGCCTTCCTCGTCGACCGGCCCTGTCCCACGCCCGTCGCGGCGTTCAGCATCGCCGGCGTGGGCGCGGCGGGCGCCGTGATGATCACCGCCAGCCACAATCCCCCCAGCGACAATGGCTTCAAGATCCGCACCGCTAGCGGCGCCGCCCTGCCGCCCCCGAGCCTGGAGAAGGTCGAGGCGGCCGTCGCCCGCGTCACGCCCGAGACGATTCGCAGCCTCGGCGCGCACCAGGCCGGCCAGGTCAAGACCTTCGACCCGGGTTCCGCCTATCTCAGGCACGTGCCGAACCTGCTCGATCTGCCCGGTCTGCGGCAGCGCGACCTCCGCGTGGTAGTCGACGCCATGTACGGCTCGGGCGCCGGCTGGCTGCCGCGGTTTCTCGAAGGCGGCAAGCTCCGGGTCCAGGAGATTCACTCCGAGTGGAACCCGGCGTTTCCGGGTCTGGCGCGACCCGAGCCGATCCCGCCCCAAACGGACGCGCTTGGGGACGCGGTTCGCCAGGCGCAGGCTGCCGTGGGATTGGCAATCGATGGCGACGCCGACCGCCTGGGCGTGGTCGACGAGCACGGGCAATTCGTCGACCAGCTCCGCACCATCGCCCTGCTGGCCTACTACATGCTGGAGCATCGCGACGACCGTCGGCCCCTGGTGAAAACGCTCACCACGTCGGCCATGCTCGAGCGCCTCGGGCGCCTCTACGACGTGCCGGTGCACGAGACCGGCGTCGGCATGAAGTACGTGGCCCCGACCATGCGCGACACCAACGCGGTGATGGGCGGCGAGGAGAGCGGCGGCTATGTGTTCGGCCTGCACATGCCCGAGCGCGACGGCATCGTCGCCGGCCTGTTCTTCCTCGACCTCATGATCTGTGAGGACAAAACCCCGTCGCAGCTCGTCCAGATGCTCTTCGAGAAGCTCGGACGCGAGTACCACTACCGCCGCTTGGACCTGCGCTTTCCCGCCGCAGAGCGACAGGCGATCATGTCCCGCATGGCAGCCTGGGCGCCCGAGCACATCGACGGCACTCCGGTGACCCGACGCGGCGACTTCGATGGCTTCAAGCACTACCTCGCCGACGAAAGCTGGCTGCTGGTGCGCTTTTCGGGCACCGAGCCGCTGCTGCGCATCTATTGCGAGACGACATCCGCCGACCGCGTGGATCGTCTGCTCGACATTGGGCGGTCCGCCGCCGGGGTCCCATGAACGCGCCGTCCGACGACGTCACCATCGTGGACAAGCCCTGGGGGCGCGAGATCATCTACGCCAGCTGCGAGCACTACCTGGGCAAGGTGATCGAGATCAGCGAGGGCCACCGGCTTAGCCTGCAAGCGCACGTGGAGAAGGACGAGACGATCTACGTGCTCGACGGGCGCCTGGCCCTGACCGTCGGCCCGGCGCCGGAAACCGTGCAGACCCACGAAATGGAGCCCGGCGAGGCCTTCCGCGTTCGAGCCGGGACCGTGCATCGATTCGCCGCCCCCTACGGCGCCGTGCGGGTGCTCGAGGTTTCCACGCCGCACCCGGACGACGTGGTGCGCTTTTCCGACGACTACGGTCGCTCCGCCGATTAGCCATCGCCCCAACTCCGCTCGTGGTGCACGGCCCCGTTCGTGGTGAGCCAGTCGAACCACGCCGTGCCCAGCGGACGCTACACGGGCGCCGGCGCTCGCCGGGTGAGCAGCGCGGCTTCGCCGACCAGGTAAACGAAGGCCACGGCGTCCGCCACGAGGACGACGGTCACCACCTGGCGCGCACTCTCGTGCGCCAGTCCAAATGCTACGAGAGTTGCCGCCAGCAGCATCGCCAAGGGAGCCCACACCCGCAGGTTGGACGCGCCAATGTGCAGGCTTGCCGTCATCGTGGCAATGGCCAGCATCGCCGCGGCGGCGACGTACAGCGGGAGAAGCGTCGTGTCGAGCGTGTATTCGTCCCGGAACGCCACGCTGTAGACAAACTCGGGCCGCAGCAGCACGACCACCGCCACGATTGACCCGGCAAACACCATCAGTCCCACGCTGATCAGGTAGGCCCGCAGGTAGTCCTCGCCGCGCGTGGCGGCCTGGACGACGAAGGGGAGCAGGACCAGCCCAATGGTGATCCCGCTCCAGTACACCATCCGGCCGATGACCGCGAGGACGGCGTAGTCGGCGGCGACGTCCGGGGGATGGAACACGCGCATCGCCAGCCCGTCCAGATGCAGCATGGCGACCATGATGGTGACGATCAAGCCGACGCGAATGTGTACCCACGGCGGCTCGCCTGAACTCGCGGCGTTGGCTGGCTCGGAATCGCCGCGCAGGAGGCGTCGCAGGGCGACCACACCCGTGCCTATGGCAGCGAGTGCGCCTCCGGGACCTGCCAACAGCGCCCCGGTTGAACCACCGCCGGCCAGCACGCCGATGACCCCCACGCCCAGCCGGCCAAACCCATGCATCGCCGCGATGGCGCCGTGCGCCACGAAGTCCCTCGCCCCTTGCGTGATGCCGCGGAACAGTGGCTCCACCAGTGCCAAGCCGGCGCCGACCGCAGCCACAAGCATCGGCCAGGGGCTTGTCAGTTGCAGAGCGCGCACCAGCAGCGGCGTGAGCGCGGCAAGAATCGCGGTGAGTAGGATTGCCGCAATGGTCAGCCGCCGGCCGGCGGTCCAGGCCGCCAGGCGCAATTCCGCCAACCGATCCAAAGCAAAGAGCCGCGCGCTGCTTCGCGCGACGACGGTCTGGATGACCAGGGTGGACGCGCTCAGCACCGAGAGAACCCCGAGCACGACAAACGTCTCGCCGTAGACCGTTTTTTCGAGGGTACGTGACAGGAAGACCTGGAACCCCGCGGCGGCCAGCCCGCCCGCGGTGACGAAGGGAATGAGCGTCAGGTTGTCGCGCAGAATCTCGATGGTCGCGCGCGACATACGCCCGGTTACGCCGCCAAACGTGCTCAATCCGCTGCGTCCATGCGCCGTGACGCCGGTTCAGAGGGCAAGAGGGGCACGGCGAGGAACGCCGGCGCTAGTCCTTGTAGTCGTCGCGCGCGGGATTCCAAATCTCGATGACGAAGCTCGGCTCCAGCGCGTGTGCCCCGTGCGTCTCGCCGCCGGGAATCACCCATGAGGTATTGGCCCCGACCACCGTCGCGTCGTCGCCCACGCGCAGCTCGAGGCTCCCGCTGATGCAGTAGCCGATCTGCTCGTAGACGTGGTCGTGCATTGGCACGGTGCCGCCGGCCTCCATGTGAATCTCGGCCAGCAGCATGCGGTCGCCCCACACCATCGTGCGGCGTTGGATGCCGTCACCCATGTCCACGGTCGGGCGGTCGTCGCGGTGGTTGATGCTCATCGTGGCTGCTCCTTGTGCCTCGGATCGGTAGCAGGCGAATCAGGCCCGCTCGACATCGACGGCCGCCATTGTGTCGCAGTTGCGCGCCGATCACGACCCACGGTCAATCGGCCACCCGCGCTCGGGCTAGTCCCAGAGGTCCGTGCTGAGGTACTTGAGCCCCGAATCGTTGATGATCGTGGCCACGGTGCCGCCCTGGAACTCGCCCCGCAGCAGCTCCAGGGCCGCCGAAACGTTCGCTCCCGACGAGAAGCCCGCGAAGATGCCCTCCTCGCGCGCCAGCCGCCGCGTCATTTCCGTCGCCGCCTCGTCGTCGATGGTCAGAAAGCCGTCCACCACCTCTGACGGAATATTCGCTAGCTCCGCGCGCGAGTAGCCCGCCCCCTGGATGCGGTGATCCGCGTTCACGATCGGCTTCCCCGCCAGGACGGCGGCGCCAACCGGCTCCACCACAAAGCACTTGACGCCTGGAATCGACTGCTTGAGCGCCGCCGACGTTCCGCCCACGGTTCCGCCCGACCCGGCCATGTCGCAGAACGCGTCGATGGTCCCGCCGGTCTGCGTCGCCAGCTCCGGACCGGTCGTGTCCCGGTGCGCTCGGTAGTTGCTGCGCAAGCGGAATTGGTCCGGTCGAAAGGCGCCGCGCTCCCGCACGATGCGCTGGGCTTCGGCCTCCACCAGATCCAGATCCGCCCCGGAGACCTGGCCCGGCGTCGAATCGGGCAGCTGGTCCACCAGCACCACCTCGGCGCCCAGCGCGCGCATCATGCGCGCCCGCTCTTCCGAGTTCCCGCGCGACATCACCGCCACGAAGTGGTAGCCCTTCACCGCGCAGACGATGGAGAAGCCCGTGCCCGCATTGCCGCTGGTCAGCTCAACCACGGGCTGTCCGGGCCGCAGCTCGCCGCTGGCCTCGGCGTCCTCGATCATCCGCAGCGCCACGCGGTCCTTCTTCGAAAACCCAGGCTGCAGGTAGTCCAGCTTGACCACCAGGCGCCCCGGGAGGCCCTGCGTCAGACGCGACAGCTCCACCACCGGCGTGTTCCCGATCGCGCCCAGCACGGAATCAAGGGCCTCGTCGGCGCGAGTGCTACTCATCGCAAATCTCCGGCCATTGGGAACCCCTGATTGAGTTCCTTCTCCTAGCAGGGGGCGGTTGCGTTACCCCTCCAGCAAGAAGC
>DAOUHO010000032.1:0-40493 GCA_034428595.1 Chloroflexota bacterium
CGCTGGTGGTGATCCCCAACGACCGGCTGCTCAACGTGGCCGACGCCAAATCCACGATCAGCGAGGCCTTCGCGCTGGCCGACGATGTGCTGCGACAGGCGATCCAGGGCGTCTCGGACCTCATCACCATGCCTGGGCTGATCAACCTGGACTTCAACGACGTGCGGGCCGTCATGACCGATGCCGGAACCGCGCTCATGGCCATGGGCGAGGGCCAGGGCGAAACCCGCGCCACCGACGCTGTCACCCAGGCCCTCAACAGCCCGCTGCTCGACACCTCCATGGACGGCGCGCGGGGCGTGCTGCTGAACTTCACCGGCGGCTCGGACATGACGCTGTACGAGGTCAACGAGGCGGCGGAAATCGTGGCCAAGACGGCCGATCCGAACGCCAACATCATCTTCGGCACCGTGGTCGACGAGTCGCTCGAAGGCCGCATTCACGTCACCGTGATCGCGACGGGCTTTCAGCTCGAGCGCAAGGAAATGCGACCGGCCACGCGGACGCGCGCGCGAACGCCCGCCTCGCCCCGCGTGCGAGAGCTGGATTTCTCACCTGGTCCCGAGGACCAGCCCGAGATCGAGATTCCGGCATTCCTGCGGCGCCGGTCCGCCGGGTAGGCGCACGACCGACCGCCAACCGTCGTCGGCGTCCGTCCGCGCCTAGAATGGCGGGATGCAGGCTGCGACCACGGTCGAAGAAGGCTTACGCCTGCGCATCACGGCGGTGCGCCAGGAGATCGCGGCAGCCTGTGCCGCGTCCGGCCGTTCGGCCGAATCCGTCGAGCTGGTGGCGGTGACCAAGACCGTGCCCGCCGACGTGGTGCGCGCGGCGCTCGCCGCCGGGCTCACGACATTCGGTGAAAACCGGGTCCAGGAGGCTGATGCGAAGATTCCCCAGGTGGGCGGCGGAACCTGGCACCTCATCGGTCACCTGCAGCGCAACAAGGCGCGGACGGCGGCCCAGCGCTTCGCCTGCATCCAGAGCATCGACTCCCCGCGACTGGCCCGCCGGCTGGACGCGGTGCGCGAGAATCGGCCCGTGGACGTGTTGGCCCAGGTGAATCTCACCGGCGCGACGACGCAAGAGGGAGTGGCGCCGGCGGACTTGAGCCGGCTATGCGAGGTCATTGACCGCGAGACCGGTCTGACGCTGCGCGGCCTGATGACCATCGGTCCGCTGGGGGCCGATCTCGCGGCCCTGCGCGCCTGCTTTCGCGAGCTGCGCGCGACGCGCGACGCGCTGCGGCCGCGGCTCCCCAATCAGCCGCTGACGGAGCTGTCCATGGGTATGACGGACGATTTCGGCGCGGCGATTGCCGAGGGCTCGACGATGATTCGCGTGGGACGGGCTATCTTTGGGAGTCGTCCGCCGGCTCCAAGCGCCGTGCCTGCGCCCCCATCAATGGACTCGCCATGCTGACCGGTCTCATCGGCTTCCTCGAAATCCTAGTCACGATCCTGGTGTTCGCCATCGTTGGGCGCGCCCTGCTGTCCTGGTTCGTGCAAGACCCCAGCCACCCGCTGATGCGTCTGCTGATCGACGTCACCGAGCCGATTCTCGCCCCGATCCGCAATCGACTGCCCTCGTCCTGGATGATCGACCTGTCGCCACTGATCGCGATTGTGGTCATCCAAATCGTGTGGCGGTTGATCGTGTCGCTCGCGCTGCAGTAGCGCGATGCCGCGTCTGTCGTGCAGCCCCGCGCCGCGGGCGCAGCCCTCATGAGCGTGCCGTCACCAGAGCCCGGCATCCTGCGCGTGCGAGCAAAGCCGAACGCCCGTGCCTAGCTCTGGTCTCCGGCGACCGCGCGGCACTTCCGACCGCTTGCCGGCCGACGTGCCCGCCTGGGAAGGCGTGCTGCGCACGTTTGCGCGCGAGTGCCGGCTGCGCAACTTTCAGCCCATCAGCACGCCGACGTTCGAGGCCACCGAGCTATTCGACAAAGGCACCGGTGAAACCACGGACATCGTGCAGAAGGAGATGTACACCTTCGACGACCGCGGGGGCGATTCGCTCACCCTGCGGCCTGAGGGCACGCCCTCGGTCGTGCGCGCCTACCAGCAGCACGGCATGCACGTGCTGCCGCAGCCGGTGAAGCTCTACTACGTGCTGCCGGTATTTCGCTATGACCGACCGCAGGCAGGCCGGCTGCGCGAGCACCACCAGATCGGCGCCGAGGCCCTGGGCGATCCGAGCCCGGCGGTGGACGCCGAGGTGATTGACCTGCTCTGGAGCACGCTCAAGGCGCTCGGGATCACGGACCTGGCGCTGCACGTCAACTCGCTTGGGGACCCGGAGTCGCGGCCGGAATACCGCGCCGCGCTGGTCGAATTCTTCACCCCGCACGCCGACACGATGTGCGCGGACTGCCAGCAGCGGCTGACCCAGAACCCGCTGCGGCTGCTCGACTGCAAGAAGCCGCCGTGCGTGCGCGTCAGCGACGATGCGCCGCGCTCCCTCGACTACCTGGGCGACATCGCGCGCCAGCACTTCGACACACTGCAACGCTTGCTCGGGGCGCTCGATATTCCGTGCACCCTGGACCACCGGCTGGTCCGCGGCCTGGACTACTACAACCGCACGGTGTTCGAGATCGTGCCGCCGGACAGCGGTGCGCAAAGCACCGTCGGCGGCGGCGGTCGCTACGACTACCTGGCCGAGACGCTCGGCGGGCCGCACCTGCCGGGCGTGGGATTCGGCAGCGGCATCGAGCGCATCCTGCTCAACCGTGAGCGCGTTGGGCTCGAGGAAGGGTCGCCGCGTGCCCCGGAAGTCTATGTGGCGCCCCTGGCCGATGCCGCGCTCACCGTCGTGACTACCGTGGCCGCGGGATTGCGGCGGGCGGGCATCGCCACCGAGGTCGGATATGCCGCCGCTAGTCCGCGCTCGCACTTGCGCCGCGCCAATGCCGTCGGTGCGCGGGTGGCGCTGATCGTGGGCCAGCGCGAGGTCGAGGCTGGACGCGTTTCCGTGAAGCCGCTCGACGGCGGCGACCAGGTCGACGTGGCGCTCGACGACGTTGTGTCGTCCACGCAGGCCGTCCTCGCCGGTCCGTCCACCGCGAGAGACGCATGATCGCGGTCGTCGACTACGGCGCCGGCAACCTGCACAGCGTGGAGCGAGCGCTGCGGCACGTCGGCGCCGAGATCACCGTGACCCACGATCCACCGGAGATCGCCGGCGCAACCGGCGTCGTCCTGCCCGGCGTCGGAGCGGCCGCCGATACCATGCGCGGCCTCGAACGCGCCGGCGTGATTCCCGCAATCCTGGACGCGATCGACGGCGGCGTGCCCTACATGGGCATCTGCATGGGGCTCCAGGTGCTCTACGAGGCCAGCGACGAGGACGGCGGCACGACCTGCCTGGGCGTGGTGCCGGGCCGCGTTGTGCGCTTCCCGCCCAGCCAGCATGTGCCGCACATGGGCTGGAATCAGGTCCACCAGCAGGTCGAGTCGCCGCTGTTCGCCGGTGTCCCGCAGGACGCCAATTTCTACTTCGTGCACTCGTACCACGCGCCCGTCGACGGCGCGGCGCACGTGGCCGCGACGACCGACTACAGCGTGACCTTCGCCAGCGCGCTGCTGCGCGATAACCTCTTCGCCACGCAGTTTCACCCGGAGAAGAGCGGCGCCGCAGGCTTGCGGCTCTACGCCAACTTCGCGCGCCTGGCGGGACAGCGCCCGCACGACGACGCCGGCCCGTGATGGAGGTCTATCCCCCCGTCGATATTCGCGGCGGTCGCTGCGTGCAGCTCGTGCAAGGCGACTTCGAACGGGAGACGGTGTTCTTCGACGATCCGGTGGAGGCGACCAGGCACTGGATGGCGCAAGGCGCTTCCTGGCTGCACGTCGTCGATCTCGACGGGGCCCGCGACGGCGTCAGCGCGAACGCGGCGATCATCGAGGACATCATCAAGGTCTCGGGTGATGTCCCGGTGCAGGTCGCGGGCGGCATCCGCACGCAGGCCGACATCGAGCGGGTGCTTGGCCACGGGGCCGCGCGGCTCGTGATGGGCACCGCCGCCGTGCATGATCCCGAGTTGCTGGCACGTGCTGCCGCCGGCCACCCCGGCCGCATTGCCGTGGCGGTGGAGGGACGCGAGGGCAAAGCGGTCACCGACGCCTGGGCCAAGGAATCAACGCTGCCGGTCGCCGAACTGGCCGCGCGGGCGATGGACGCCGGCGCCGCGGCCATCATCTACACCGACGTGGTGGTCGAAGGCATGCTGAAGGGACCGAACGTCGCGGGCACGCGCGACTTGGTGGAGCAGGTCGGGGAACACCTGCCGGTGATCGCCTCGGGCGGCGTGGCGTCGCTCGACGATATCGCCCGGCTGCGCGAAGCCGGGGCGTCGGGCGTCATCATCGGCAGCGCCCTGTACCGCGGGGCGTTCTCACTCGGCGAGGCCATTCAAACGGCGAGTGAGACCCGTGGCTAGCCATTTCGTCATCCCCGCGAATGGAGACATTTGCGTAGTCCCTTCGTCATTCCGGCGAAAGCCGGAATCCAGTCCGGTCAAACCTGGTGGCGTGCTGGTCACTTACCGCAAAGCCTGCCCCGTACTTGATGCGGGGGGCGGGTCTCAGACCCGCCCCTACTGGGTCTTGCGACCGCCTTTCCGGAGTGCATCGCCGTGCTGACCCGCCGCATCATTCCCTGCCTCGACGTCAAGAATGGCCGCAACGTGCGCGGCGTGAAGTTCTCGGCCGACGTGGACGCCGGCGATCCCGTCGAGCTGGCCGCCCGCTACGACCGGGAAGGCGCCGATGAGCTGGTCTTTTACGACATCACGGCCTCCGCCGAGGGACGCGACATCATGGGCGACCTGGTCGAGCGCGTGGCCTCGGAGGTCTTCATTCCGCTCACCGTGGGTGGCGGTCTGCGCAACGCCGACGACATGTACGCCATGCTGCGGCGCGGAGCGGAAAAGGTGTCGATCAACAGCGCCGCCCATCGCGATCCCGACTTGATCCGGATCGGCGCCGACAGGTTTGGGTCGCAGTGCATCGTGCTGTCCATCGATGCGCAGCTTCGCAGCGACCGCGATTTGCCCTGGTGGGAGGTGGTGCTGGACGGCGGGCGCACGCCCACCGGCCTGGACGCCATCGAGGTCGCCCAACGCGGCGTCGAGCTTGGCGCGGGCGAGATCGTGATGAACAGCATCGATTCGGACGGCACACGCGCCGGATACGACCTGGACCAGCTGCGCGCCGTCTCCGACGCCGTGTCGGTGCCCGTCGTCGCCTCCGGGGGCGCCGGGTCGATCGAGCACATCCGCGAGGCGCTGGTCGACGGCCGCGCCCATGCCGCGCTGGCGGCGTCGATCTTTCACTTCAAGATGATCAGCATCGAGCGCGTCAAGCGCGAGCTGGTAGCCGCGGGGCTGCCGATGCGCATGGACCCCTTCGCGCAGGTGGCGGTCTCCCAGCAGCCTATCCGTGATTCCCGCGGAGGCGGGAATCCAGGCCGGGGCTAACGGTCGTCGAGCGGCAACTCCGGGGCCACGGCCGTCGGCGCGTCGCTCACGCGGCGCCGGGTGACGGTACGCCACAGCCGGTAGCCCAGATCGAGGCCGATGCCAAGCACGATGGTCCCCACGATCACGAAGAACACGATCGTCTCGGTCATGGACGCATCATGCCGGGTGCGGGCGCTCAGCCAATGCCAAGCGTCTCACAGAGCTGATCGAGTTTCTGCAGCGCCTCGGCGTCCAAGCGGCTCTCGGCCGGCGCGCGGAAGTGACTGTGCGCGATCACGCCCTCACGTCGCAGCATCTCCTTATACACCGCCCCGCCGATGGCGTTGAGGGGCGCGATCTCGCGTTGCCAGGTCTCGCGGGCGGCCTCACGGTTGCCCGCGTGCCAGAGGTCCCAGATGCGCGCGAACGATCCGACCAGGGCGGCGTGGGGCATGGTGCCCTGCGATCCGGCGACCAGCTCCTCGATCAGCGCGCCGCCGCTGGCGCCGCCGATGATCGTGACCCGGTCGCCGGCCTTGGCGGTGGCATCGGCGACGGATTCCGCCGGCGGCGCGCTCTCGACCTTGGCGTATTGGATTTGTGGCACCGCCTGGGCCAGCGCCGCCAGCTCGTCGCCCGAAAGGTGCGCGCCGGTCATCACCTGCATCACTATGGGAATGCGAATGGACGCGGCCACGGCCCGGAAGTAGCCGTGAAGCTCCGCTTCCGCAAGGCCGTTGGCCGGCGGAATCAGCATCACCGCCGACGCGCCGAGCGCCTCGGCCTCCTGGCTGGCGCGCACCGCAAGGACGGTGGCGGGATAACCAGTTGACATAACAACTGGAACCCGCCCGCGCGCCTGGTCGATGGTGACCCTCGCCACCAGCATGCGCTCGGCCTCGCTCAGCTTGGGCAGCTCACTGCCGAAGGCGAGCCCCAGGCCGTGAGCGCCGGCGTCGATGCAATAGTCCACCTCGCGGCGCAGGCTCTCCTCGTCCACCCGGTCCTCGCGATCGAACGGCGTCTTGAGAATGGGAATGACGCCGCGGATATCGGCCATGGCTCGTGGCTCCGGCGAGTCGATTCGGTTCATTGTTAGCGAAGGATGTGGCGGGGGCATACTGACGCCCAAATCAGCCCCGGCTGAATCCAATGACCAGCAAGTCCGCCGACGTCCGCGTGGTGACCTTCGACGGTCCCGGCACGCCCCCGGTGCTGCGACGTGTTCCCCGTCCGTCCGTGCCGCCGCGGGGCGCGCTGATTCGCATCGAGGCCTGCGGCGTCTGTGGCACCGACCTGCACATCCTCCAGGGGCACTGGCCGGGCGCGCTGCCCTGGCCGATCACGCTGGGTCACGAGCTGGCGGGAGTCGTGGAGGAGATCGGGCCGCAACTGCGCACGGACGCGACCGGCGCGCCGCTCCGCGAGGGCGATCACGTCATGCTGCCGCCGCTCAACGCCTGCGGCGTGTGCGAAGTCTGCGTCGAAACCCCGGAGCGCGCCAACAAGTGCCTCAATCCGACCTACTACGGGCGCAAGATTCCCTTTGCGCGTCCGCCGCACCTCTGGGGCGGCTGGGCCGACATGCTGTTCGTCGATCTGGAGGCCTTTCCCGCCACCAAGCTCTTTCGCCTGCCGGACGACATGCCGCTGATGGTGGGCACGCTGGTCGAGCCCTACAGCTCGGTGACGCGGGCCTTCAATCGGGTGGATGCGCTGAGACTTGGGGCGGGTACCGACGGCGCGTCGGTGGTGATCCAGGGCGCCGGACCGATCGGCTTGCTCGCTACCGTTGCCGCGCGTCAGCGCGGGGCCGCGACGGTGGTGGCGGTCGGCGACCCGGAGGAGCCGCGGCTGGCCTTGGCGCGCGCCTTTGGCGCCGATGCCACCGTGTCGCTCGCGACGACGCCGGACGCGGCGGATCGTATTGCAGCGGTGCGCCAGGCCGTCGGCGGCAGCGGCGCCGACATCGTGATCGGGTGCTCGGGCAACCCCGCGGCCGGACCCGAGGGCGTCGAGATGCTGCGCGACGGCGGCACGTTCGTGGAGATGGGCCAGTTCACCGACGCCGGCAGCATCGACACCAGTTGGCATCGCCTCTGCACCAAGGAGATCCAGCTGCTCGGCAGCTGGGCCTTCACGCCCAACGAGGTCGCCCAGGCCATGCGCGATCTACACGCCATCCAGTCCGACCACGACTGGCCGCGCCTGCACACGAACTTCGCCTTGAGCGAGGACGGCGTGACGGCGGCGCTCTCGGCGGCCATGCAAATGACCGCTCTCAAGGCCACCGTGGTGCCGGCGATGGGGAGTGCCGACTGACCCGGCTTGTCCCTCATTCCGGCGGAAGCCGGAATCCAGGTCCGGGCTGCCGGAATCGCATATTCCACCCCCGAGAACGACCGTCTGAGATTCCTCGCTTGCGGCTCGTAATTGACGGTCGGTGGGACCCGCCTAGCGTCGCCGGGGGGATCGCCATGGGGGCGGTCGCGCCTCATCTGGCCAAGGCGCATCCCGGGGGTGATGGAGCTGGGCCGCTGCGCCTTATATGGCCAAGTCCGGAGGCAGAGGCCCCCCACATGCCTGCAGTACGACAGCCAACATCAACTCCGTCTCCAACTCGCTCTCATCGACAGCGGCCAGAAGCAGCAGCACCAGCGCCCCGAGCCGCTCCGCCCGCTCGTCCGCTGGCAGTCCGGCGAGAACTTCCATCCCGTCGCAAATGCCCTGGAAGAACTCGGGCGGCGGCAGCTCGCGGTGGCTGTAGCCTGGAGGCACCAGGCCCGACGGGCGCAGGCTAATGATCTCGGGGCACCGGTCGCGCACGGCCGCGGCGAACTCTCCAAAGCCCAACCCCGCGTCCCGCACGGCGCGCACGATCGCGTCGTACGCTGGATCGTAGATATTGGGCAGATCGTCAACCAATTGGGCGGTGACGAGGGGATCGCGCAGCCGCGCGCACGCCTGCCCCGCCAGCCGGTCAAGCTCGGTCTCGAACTCACCGTGGCCCACCAGCGCGGCAACCGCCGCTAAGGTGTCCGGGCAACTGGCCCGCAAGGTCGCTCGGATGGTGTCCTCCGGCACACCAACCCCGGAAGTCTCCGATCGCATCGTGGTCAGCGCGCGAGCCACCGCTTCCGCTTGAGACGACTCCGGCCGCCTTAAGGCCTGTTCAAACGCCGCACACGCCTCCCGCGCGTGCTCGCGCGCGCGCCACATGCGTTCGCTGCCACCCACCGTCCCGCCCGCCGCCACGATCGGTCCCACCGACTCCCGGCAGAAGCGCTCCACTTGAATCTCGAAACCCTCCGCGCTGAAGACCAGCCCGGTATATTCTCCCTGGAACACGTCCAATAGCCCGTGCAACTCTTCCTCGAGCGCCCGGGTGACCACCATGTCTCCTGGTCGATCCGCCAGCCGCTGCGCCAACGTGGGGTCTCGCAGCAGTTCGCACACCGCGAACATGCGCCGGTCGAGCAGCGCGCGCGCGCAACGAAAACACGTGCAGATGTGACGCCACCTCCCAGTGCAACTCCGAGCACCGCCGCACGACCGCGAGTCCGATCGTTTCCTCGTCAACCCCAAGCGCCTGTCGCAGCTCATCCAGCTCCCGAAACTCTGCGTCCATGATCATCTGGCCCACGTGCAGCGACGCCCTGAACGCCGGATCGGTGTAGCGCTCGCACATCAACCGAACGACGCGCGCGAACTCCGACTCGGCCGCTGGCGGTGGTTGTGCCTCTGGGGTCACGGCTGCCGCCTGTGGCGTCGATGTGACGGCTGTGGGCGCTGGTGCTGGCGGCGCGGCCGTTCTCGTCGGTTCAGGTGTCGCGGGTGCCGGCTCCGGTGTCGACGTGATGGTTGTGGATGCTGGCGGCGCGGCCGCTCTCGCCGGTTCAGGTGTCGGGGCTGTCGCCTCCGATATTGCCGTGATGGCTGCCGACTCTGATGTTGGCGTCGTGGCGACCGTGTCCGGCCCGCCGCACGCCGCCAGCACGCACACCACCGCCATGACGACGCTGACGACCCTCACGCGGCCCCCAAGTGCGGACGCCTAGTCGCCAAGTATGCCCGCCGGCAAACCGCGTCAATCGTAAGCCGTCGCCTGCGCGCCGTGCTCCGATGGCCCGCGCTGCACGCAGCGCGGGATCGGTTGTAGATGAATCTTCGATTCTCCGGGCAGCATGGCCCGTTAGGCCGCCAGGCTGACTATCCGGTGAGCTACCCTCATCCAATGGACTGGGATCAGCGCGACGATCTCGGACCGAACCGAAGATCTTTTGGGGTTCCGGAGAATTGGCGTCGGTGGCCGAGGCCCCGTTGGGTGCACTTCGCTGCCACATTTGTTTTGGTCGCGTCCATCGTCACACCAGGCGTGGCGGCCGTCGTCACAGGCAACCTCACAGCCTCAAGGTGGGTGGGCTTCGGGGTCATTTTGGCAGGCGTGTGTCTGCTTGTCGTAGCCACCTTCAAGACTCACCGTTGGCATCCGCTCCGGCCCGAGGCCCGTAACCGCTCCGCCGGCCGGCCCGAGCACGATGACCTGCATGGAACGTTAGTGCCTGACTCGAGATTCACCCGATCATGGTGGATGCAGCCAATGGGCCGCCAGGAGCGCTGGGCTTACAGGCCATTCCATTTCAGCATCGTGATGGTATTTGTCTGGCTGATATTTCCGATGTGGCCGGGCATCTGGTTTTCCGGATTATTCTTCGGTTGTTGGATCCTGTCCGCGGCAACAGTCTTGTTGCTCTACATGCGGCAGCGGAAGCGGGCAGTCGACGAATAGCGGGGCGATAGATCACGTTCCACCCGCCCCGCGGATCGAATGACTTACGCTGGCCCGCAATGGACCGCCTCCCTCGCACGATCCGCACACCGCGCCTGACCCTGCGGCCTTTCGAGCTGCGCGATATCGAGCCGCGCATGGTCTACTGCACCGACGACGAGTGGGCGCGCTATTTCCCCATCGCCCAGCCGCATACCCGCCGCGACGCCGAGCTCTTCGTCGTCGGGCGGCTGCTGGATGATTGGGGCCGAGACCCGTCGTGGTGGGCGGCGGACTTGGACGGGGAACTGATCGGCCACATCGGGCTTTGGCCCGATCCGCAGAACCGCCACGCGGAGGTCGGCTACGCCATCGCCCGGCCACGCTGGGGACAGGGCTTCGCCACCGAGGTCGTGAGCGCCGTGGTAAACGCCGTCTTCACCACCACCGACTTCGAGCGCGTGTACGCCCGCGTCGACCTGCGCAATGGCGCCTCGCGGCGGGTCCTGGAGAAGGTGGGCATGGTCCAGGTCGGCGAGGTGCGCGACAACCGCGTCGTGCATGGCATGCGCGTCGACGACGCCTACTACGCGGTGCTCAAGAGCGACTGGCCGCCCGCGGGAGATGCGAGCGACTGACCCCGCGCGGCGCTATCATCGCTGCCACCAGTACCGTGACCCGAAAAGTCCCATGAATCCGTTTCGCGACTCGACCGACCTCGTCGGCGACGCCGACCGCCTGCGCGCCCGCGCCGAGGAGGACGGGTACCTCTTCATTCGCGGTCTCTTGCCCGCTGCCAACCTCGAGCGCACGCGGCTGGACTTTCTCGAGGTCCTGCGCGACGAGGGCTATGCCGACGCGGAGGGCTACCGGGACCAGCTGGTGAACCCCGCCGGCATCCCGGAGGGTCGCGGGAATCTCCCTAACGACACGTACGCGCGGCTCTACCTCCTCGAGTCGTTCCACGCGCTGCAGCTCGAGCCGGCGTTGATGGGTGTGATGGAGGACCTGTTGGAACCGCCCGTGCTGGCGCATCCCAGCATCATCGCGCGTGTGATGTTCCCGCAGCGCGAGATGTTCACCACGCCGCCGCACCAGGACTTCCCCCACGTGCAGGGAACCGCCGATGTCTATACGGCCTGGTTTCCCCTGCACGATTTGCCGGCGTCGATGGGTGGGCTGGCGGTGGCCGCTGGATCGCACCGCCGGGGCGTCCATGACTACCGCCCGGCGCTCGGGGCGGGCGGCATCGCGGTGATCGATCCGCTGGAAGGCGCCTGGGCGACCAGCGAGTTCCGCCGCGGCGACGTGCTGATCTTCCACAGCCTCACGGTGCATCGGGGCCTGCCGATCGCGGGCGACCGGTTCCGCATGTCCGTCGATGGCCGCTATCAGTGCGCCCGCGAGCCCGTGCTCCAGCGGAGCCTGCTGCCGCACCTGGGCGTGACGACGTGGGAAGAGGTCTACGCCGGCTGGCCGTCCGACGGATCGCAGTACTACTGGTCGGACCTAAGGACCACGATCGCCGACGTCAACGATGCCCATCTCGAGCAGGTGGACGTGCGGACGCTCGAGGAGTTCGAAGCCGGCTCGCTGCAGCCGGAGTTAGTGAAGAAATCCATCGGCGCGTTGGAGCGCCTCATCGAGCGTGACGATCCGGAGCTGCGCGAGCGGGCGGCGGCGGTGCTGGCCGCGCACGCTGCGCCGGATGATTCATAGGCGCCAAGGATCGGTGAGGAGCTGATGGTCCGGTCCGCCTCCGACGACGCGCAGCCGCACGACGCCCCGGCGGCCTCAACCGGTGGGCGCGGCCCGCGTCGCGTCGCCAACGTCAACACGACCGACTTGCGCAGCGCCATCGAGCTGGGCACGCGCGCCATGGCGCGCTGCTTCAACGCGGACGACGACGATCTCCCCTTCATGTACTCCCGCCTGTGGCCCGACGGGTGGTTTGGGTTCAGCCCGTGGCATTGCGCCGTGCAGGTGTCGGGGCGTCACCTGGAATCGATGCTGCGGGCCGCCGAAGTGACCGGTACGCCGGTCGATGAGGAGGCCATCGCCAAACACACGCGGGGGGCCTTGTTCTCCTTCACCGGGCCGGTGCCGTTGCCCTGCAACCGGCGCGAGATGGGCGGGCCGCTGGTCGAGGTGGACGAGCACAGCATCCGCGAAGGATTCCACGGGCTCAACGCGCTGGTGCGCGACCGAGGCAACGACCAGGCCGCCGAGTTGGCCGAGCGCTGCATCGCCGCGGTCCGGGAGTTCTGGTCGCCCGAGCGAGGCTGGGACCTGGCCTCCCTCAATCGTCGGTCCGGCCTGGACTTTCAGGCGCGGCCAACCTACGTCGAGGGTGTGGGTCGGGCCATCGGGCCGCTGGTCAAGTACGCCCGCACGACCGGATCTGACGCGGCGCTGGAGCTGGCGCAGACCTTGAAGGACCACGCGCTCGACCGGTTCTTCCTGCCGGACGGCTCGTACGAGACGGAACGGTTTGGGGCGCACGGACACTCGACGACCTGCGTGATGTCCTCGCTGGCGCAGTTGGCCGACCTGACCGACGACACCGCACTGCTCGAACGCGTCCGCACGTTCTACGACCGCGGCCTGTGGACCATTCGCGACGAGATCGGCTGGGTGATGGAGCGCAGCGATGCGGGCCGCAACCCGGATCAGGGCGAGCTGAACAACACCGGCGACGTGGTGGAGACGGCGCTGATCATGGCGCGGCGCGGCTACCCGCAGTACTACGACGACGCCGAGCAAATCCTGCGCGCCCACCTGCTGCCGTCACAGTTCCGCGACACCTCGTTCGTGGGGCCTGCGCCGGAACCCGACGACAGCGACGCGCGCCGGGACGTGGCCAACCGCGCGCTGGGAATGTTTGGCTTCTGCGCCCCATACGCGCACCGGCCGATCGGGATTCCCGAGGTCGCTCCCAGCTGGGACATCGTTGCCGGCACGACGGGATCGCTCTGCGAGGCGTTCGTGGACGCGGTGCTTCGCGACGGCGACGTCACCCGCGTGAACCTGTGGTTCGACCGCGACACGCCGGATGCACGCGTGGAGTCTCGCTATGCCGATGGTGTGCTCCGCGTCACGCCGCTGCGCCGCGGCCCGATCGCGGTGCGGATTCCGGAGTGGCTCAGCCCACGAGACATCCAGGTTGAACCGGCCGGGCTGGAGCGGCGCTTCGCGGATGGCTATCTGGAGTTTCCGCACCCGACGCCGCACCAAGCCATCACCGTGCACGCGACGCTTCCCACCCGAGAGCTGGTGCTGAATCACCGCACCCGCGACATCCGCGTGCGGCTGCGCGGCGCCGCGGTCGAGGCCATGGACAGCTTCGGCACGGACTTCACCTACTTCGACCCGCTCGACTGACCGAGCACGGGCAGCCACGAGGGCTGCCCCTACATCGGACGTTTCCCGTAGGGGCGTCCCTAGTGGGCGCCCGGTCCGCCCCGAGCTACCCGTCGAGTCCCACTAGGGTTGTCCCTACAGGACGCCGGGCCCCGTCATCCGATGTAGCATCGGTGTCACGCGGTACACGTGCGCGGGATGCGAGCGGACGAGTGATGAAAGTTCGAGCAGTCGATTTCGTTCAGATCCAGGTTCGCGACATGGACCGCGCGCTGGGCTTCTATCGCGACGCCCTGGGGATGCCGGTCGGCCAGGCGTGGGGCGACGAATGGGTGGAACTGGCGGCTGGCGACACCACGATTGCGCTGGCGGCCCAAGCCGAGGGCGTGAGCGTGGCGCTGTCGGTCGATAGCGTGAGCGACGCGGTCCAGGAGCTGAGGGCCAAGGGCGTTGAGGTCGTCGTGGGACCCCAGGGCAACGAATGGTGCGCCAGCGCCGCGATCAAGGACCCGGAGGGCAACCTGGTGGTGCTGCACCAGCGTCACGACGGCACGGTGGGCTAGGGAGTCCCTTGCGTATCCATCCTTCGCTCCGGCGCAGAGCCGGCCCGGTACTCGATGCGGGGCCGGAATACAGACTGGTCAAGCCTGCCGGCGCCCGTGAGGCGTGGCGAACGGGCGGTTCGCGAACCGTCGCTACCGGCTCCCTGCCGAGCATTGCTAGCCGTCTCGGCGAGTGGGTGACTCGATTAAGGCGTGAGCGGGCGATTGCGTGGGGTCGCGTTTCAAATGGAGCGGCCTCGGCGCCGAACCGGTTCTACATGTCGGCGGCTGACGGCCGGGCGGACTTTAGCAAGGCAATTGGCGCGAAGCGCTACGCACCCGGGGCAGCCGTTCGTCGCTACGAACCTGTGATCAGGGTGCAGGCGCCGCTGCCCCAGCGGCCCGCGGCTCCGCTCCGGTGGGCGAGCCGGGCCGCGACGGGTCTGCAAGTGATCCGGAGCGCACTTAGGTCCATTCTGCGTCTGCTGCTGGATGAATCGGTTACTTCATCCAGCAGCCAGCGAGCCGTGACCGACGCCTCGGTCAGGCACAACATGCCAATCCACATGATGCGTGGCTACGGATCGTCCGATCTGAACTAGCGGGCGCACGGGTGGAGACGGTCGGCGGCGCCTCCACGACAGTCGGTCATGGATCTCGAACGGGGCTTTTGGTTGCTTGCAAAATGCTGGCAGTGCTGGCAATATGCGGCTATGCCGGTCCAGATCACGATCCGCGACGTTTCTGACGATGTTCGCAACGAGCTTGCGGCGCGCGCGGCCCGTCGCGGCCAATCCATGCAGGAGTTCCTGCGCGGGGAGCTGGAGCGCATCGCATCGCGGCCCTCCGTCGACGACTGGCTGGACGAAGTGCGCCGGCGCAAGGAAGCGTCCGGCACGCGCGTGCCGGCATCCGTCATCCTTGAGGCCCGCGACGCGGATCGGCGGTGAAGGCCGTCGTCGACGCATCCGTCCTCGCCGCGGCTCTGGTCGAGACGGGACCCGAAGGATCCTGGGCCGAAGCGGCTGTCGTCGAGGGTCCCCTGGCCGGTCCGGAGTTCGTCTTTGCCGAGACCAGCAACATCCTGCGTCGGCTGGAGCGGATCGGCCGGATATCGCCGCTGGAAGCCACCGCCAACCACCGCGACATGCTGCGGTTGGACATTGCATTGTTTCCGTTCGCCCCGTTCGCGGAGCGCGTGTGGGCGCTGCGCGAAAACGTTTCCAGCTACGACGCGTGGTACGTCGCGTTAGCCGAGGCCCTCGACTACCCGCTCGTGACACTTGATCGCAGGCTCAGCCGCGCCAGCGGTCCGAGGTGCGAATTCATCACGCCGCCACAGGCGTAGGCGTACGAATCGCTCAGGCACGGCCGAAGCCCATTGAGTGGTCCGTCCGCTGTGCGGCCCAAACTTCCGCGTCCGGCCACCCGGAAGCCATTCCGAACGAGGTGAGGAATCCAAGGGCATTGCGCCTTCTCTGCGCTCCTTAGATTTCTCGCTCCGCTCGAAATGACAGGTAGCTTTCGGCTGCTCACAGCTCCCGCAGCTTGAGCCACGTGGGGTGATCGGTAGCCAGTCGCCGCGGTCGGCCGTCGCCGTCCACAAACGCGTTCTGCGTGGTCGCCGTGGCGAGCAGGGTGTCGTCCCGCCGAATCTCGTAGCGCAGCCGCACGCGCAGTCGTGAGACCTCGTCCACCCACACATTCACCGTCACCACGTCCTCTCCGAAAGCCGGGGAAATATAGCGGCAGTTGCATTCGACCAGCGACAGAAACAGGCCGCCGGCGGTGAGGTCCGCGTAGCCTAGGTCGATCGCGCGCAGCCATCCGAGCCGCGCCTCCTCGAGCCAGAGCAGATAGCTGGAATGGTGCGCAATGCCCTGCGCGTCGGTATCGGAATAGCGCACGCGCAGGGTCTCGCGATGGGCGGGCGGCGCATCGGGCGCGTCGCGGCGTTCGCGGGGCATTGGACCGCCTGGCGGACTACGCCCCGACGAGCGCGAGGAAGTCGTCGATCGCGTCCGTTCCGTCGAGTACCTGGATGCGCACGTCGAACGACGCCGTCTCGCCGGGCTCGAGGGAGTGCAAGGTGCCGTCGGCGCGGTTGCGCGCGCGGCCCAGCACCGTCGCGTTGCCGGGCTCGATGCCGGTCACGTAGTCGCCGGGCGTGGTGTTTCGCCAGTGGTTCAGATAGGGCAACTGGTTTTTGTTCCAGCTGAAGCCCAGCCCCATCCCGTCGCCCAGCCCGCGATTGATCAGCGCCGCGTGGACGGTGCCGTCGGGCTCCGCCTCCACGTCGTGAATCAACACCTGCACCTGCCAGTCCACCGATGGGCCTTCGTAGACCTCCCATCCCTCGGGGCTGGCCCCCTGATAAACGTCATGAAACCGGCGCGACTGGCTGCGCACGTGGAACCGCGCCCCCTCATCGAGCAGGGGATGGCCGGGGTTCATGTGATACAGAATCATCATGTGCTGCGGGCGGTGCCCGTGATTCGTCACGGTGTCGTGGATCTCGATGGTGCTGGAGCCCAGCGCGGTCTCGATGCGGCGGACGAGCTCCAGGTTCTCGCCGTAGAGAATCGCCTGGCGCACGCGGCCCTGGACCCACATGCGGTACTCGTCGCCGTCCCACGCGCCATCCGCCCAGACATTGGTCGCGCCCAGGTTGGACAGCCGTCCGTGCAGGCCCTCCTCGCCGGCCTCGTCGTCGTCGTCCACTGGATCGCCCACGTTGGTGAGCCCGCCGGTCACCAGCAGGCCGAGCACCGTGGTGCGAATCCAGCCCTGACCACCGGGCTCGTAGCGCGCGCCCTGCACCTCGCCCGTCGGCGTGCGGAAGGCGAGGGGGATGCCGCGATATGAAGCGCCCGAAATGTCCAGGGCCCGTCCGGGAAGCACGGTGAAGCGCAGACCCGATCCCGTGTCGAAATCGACCGCCTCCACGCCGTCGCCCGAGCCGCCGTCCAGGCGGTATTCGCGGACGCCGCCGACCTGGGAGAGGTCGCCAACGTGCGCCATCAGCTCCGCGCGCGTGTAGTCACGTCCCCAAAGCGTTGGCATCGGGTCGTCTCCCGTCCATATCGAGAGCCGCATTGTAGGCGGGCTGGGATTCGGCGAGCCTCAGGCGTTCCAAGCCTCAGCCGTTCGTGGCGAGCCCATCGACAGGCTCAGCGCGAACGTGCCCGGTGGCCCATGCTGCGCGCAGCATGGGAGATTCACCCGTGGCCGGCCCCACGCTGCACGCAGCGCGGGCCACCGGGCGTTGCTATTCGATGATGTCCCAGTTCGCCGGAAGCGACGGGATTGACCAGGTCGGGTCGGGGCCCCACGCCTCCCAGCCATCGGCGAACGGCGAGCGATTCGCCTCCAGCCGTGCGGCTGCGCGCTTGCCTTCTGCATGGAAGCCGTCGGCTTGAGTCTGGGTGACGAGTCTCAACGCAACTGCCCTGGTCAGCTCGTCCTCGTCCTTCCACTGCCAGCCGGCCAGGTCGGGCCGAACGACGATATCCAGGACGTGGTCGGTGAAGTCGAAGCCGATGGGCGTGCGCTCGTAGGCGCTTTCAAGGTTGATATACCAGCGATGAAACCGGTCGCCCTTCCACATGGCGTAGTAGGCGTGCACGTCGCCCGCGTACTTGATGCGGACCAGGTCGTCTCGCCAGACGTCGTCGACGATCTCCCAGTCGCCGATCGGCAGGTGGTCTGACCGATAGGTGCTCTTATTCTTGATTGGCGTGCCGGCGGCCAGGTAGAGGGCCGTGATTCGCTCGGAGTCGGCGATCACCGTCATCGGCATGGCGATTTGGATTTTCGTGCCCCACATGCTGCGCACGACGACCTGGTCGCCGGGCCGCCAATGGTGGGCGGTCAAGGCATGGCCGGTGTGGTTGCGAGGCTACCCACCAATTCGCCCCCGTCGCGGCAGCGGGCCGCCGCAATCAGATGGGCTGATGGAAATACCAACAGAGGCCGTCCGGCGCGACGACGAAGAACACCTGGAACCTCTCTCCGTCGCGTTCGTCCACGCGCCAGTTCGCGATGGCGACGCCGTTGGCCTCCAGCTCCTGCCGGGCGCGGTGGATGTCGCTGACCAGAATGGCCGCGCCGTCGGCGCTGGCGTCGCCGCCGTTCACGGCGAAGCCGAGCCGCACCCCGTCTCGTTCCATGAAGACCGTGGGAACGGGGCTATCCCGGCGCTCCGCCTCGGCGAGACCGAAGGATCGGGCGTACCACTCCGCCGCCTGATCGAGGTCCATGACGGGTAGCGCGAGCACGTCGTCCTGGAAGGGAAAGGCCGCTTCGAACAAGGGGGTGTCATTCATGGGCGGATTCCCGGGGTTGAGGGACCGTCTGCAATGCCGCAATCGCCCACAGCAAGAAGACCAGCACCCGCAGCGGGTTCAGCGCCTCCCACAGGATGTCGTGGTTGACGAAGTAGGCGTTGATGAACAGCACGGTTCCGAGGGCGGCGAAGACCGCCGCGCCGATGCCGTCCCAGAAGCCGCCGCGACTCCAGAGGGCGGCCACGACCACGGTGGTGCATCCCAGGAATAGCGGGTTGATGGCCTTCCAGACATTGCCGAAATGCGCCGGGGACAACACCTCGCTATAGGTGTTGAGAAAGACGATCACGGCCAGGACGGTCAGGATCAGGCTGCGGGTCCAGGGCACGCGGCGGGTGCCGTGCCAGATCCACCAGACGCCCGGGATGCCCATGAGCAACGCGCCGATCTGCCAGATCCGCCAGGTCCAGTTGTCGGTCGAGGCGAGGCCCGGCCGGCTGAACATGCCGGTTTGATCGCCCCAGGCGAACAACGCGACGCCGAGAATGGCCGCGCTGAGCAGGGCCTGGGCGGCGCTCAGATTGCGAGGGCGAAATTTGCTGAACATCAGCCAGCCTCCAGTCGACATCCGCTATGGGCATGGTCCCACGCTGCACGCAGCGCGGGCCACCGGGCGCAACGGTCGTGCAGAATCTGTCACGGCGCGGATGCCGATAGACGGCTCCGGCCTGATGTCCAAGACTACGGGCGGGCCGGGCGCCGGCCCGCCTATTGGCTAGGAATAACCACATGATGCGTCCGTTGCTCGAGCGATTGGAGGCGCGGGCGTCGGCCGGCCGACCCGTGACGGTGGCGCTGGCGGGCGCCGGTCGGTTCGGGACGAGCATTGCGGCGCAGATTGCGCAGATGGACGGTCTGCGGCTGGCGGCGGTGGCCGATCCCAACGCGCGGAACGGCGCGGAGGCCCTGCGCGCGGCCGGCTGGGCGGACGACCAGTTGCAGCGCTGCGAGGGTGCGGTCGCCGCGCAGGCGGCCGTTGAAGCGGGCAATGCCGCGCTTGCGCCCCACGCTGACGCATTGGCGTCCGCGCCCATCAAGGTGTTCGTGGACGCGACCGGCATCCCGGAAGTGGCCGCCCGCAATGCCTGGGAGGCGCTGCGCCTGGGTCGGCACGTCGTCATGGTCACCGTCGAGGCGGACATGAGCTGCGGCTGGGCCTTGGCGCGGGAGGCGCGGCGGCAGGGCGTGGTCTACACCCTCGCCGCCGGCGACCAGCCGATCGCGATCATGGAGCTATTCGACTGGGCCGTCGCGCTGGGCCTGGAACCGGTGGCCGTGGGACGCGGCACGCGGCTCTATCCGCACGATCGCCACGGAGACGCCGACCAAGCCTTGGCGCGCCTCGGCTATGACGCCGAGTCGGCGAGCCGGCTGCGGCTGAACGCGCAGATGTACAACTCGTTCCGCGACGGGACCAAGTCCCAGATCGAGATGTGCGCCGTTTCGAATATGACTGGCCTGCCGCCGGATCGCCGCGGAATGCACGAGCCCTCGGCTGGCTTGAATGAGCTGCCCGACCTGTTCGCGCCGCGCGACAGCGGCGGGCTGCTGCACCGGACGGGCGTGGTCGATCTGGCGAACGCCGTGGCGCCCGATGGCGCGTCGGAGATGTCGGAACACATCGCCACCGGCGTGTGGGCCGTGGTCACTTGCGACGACGACCGCGTGCGCGAGGACCTGCGCATCCACGGCACGCGCGTCTCGGGCGACGGGCAGCGCACGCTGCTCTTTCGCGAGTACCACCTGTGCGGCGTCGAGACGCCGCTGAGCATTGCGCAGGCGGCGCTGCTGGGCGCGGCGTCGGGCGCGCCGCGAGAGACTCCGACCTCCGAGGTGCTGGCATTCGCCAAGCGCGACCTGCGGCCGGGCGACACGCTGGACGGGTCCGGCGGGCGGCTGGTCTACGGCCTGATCGACCGGGCGGAAGCGGTGAGCGCCGATGGCGTGCTACCGCTGGGACTCGCCTACGGCGCCGCTGTGCGCCAGCCCGTGGCCGCGGATCAGCCGATCCCGTTGGATGGGGTGAGCGTGGTCCAGGACTCATTCGTGGCGCGGCTGCGCGAGGAGGCCCGCGCGTAGGCCGCGATATCGTCGTTTCGCCAGATTCGAATCCATTCCGCGGTCGGCGCCGTCGAGGGCTTAACCGACGCCGGCAGGACCACCAGATCGGGCGCCCGCTCGCCTGGCGGCTGCACCATCCACGGTGCGGGCGATTGCAGGTGCAGGGGCTGCGTGTCGACGGCGCCGGTCAGGCGCGTGTGGGACAGCACCGAGGCGACTCGCAGTCCGTCCAACCAGCCGAGCTCCGGGGCGAGATGCACGATCGTCGATGACGACGCCGAGCGCAGCGCTTCGAAGGACTCGGGATGCGGCTCGACGTCGAGCGTCCAGAACGCCTGCCTGACGCGGTAGAGGGATTCGGCGCCGTCGCGTGCCAGAAGCTCGAACAGGCTCGGGTCCGCCAGCCAGCCCTGCGCCCGCGGCGGCAGCGTTGCCGCCCAGGCATCCGTCGCGTGGATGTACTCGATGCCCAACCTGCGCACGGCGTTGGGCTCAAGGTAGCTGACCGCGTCCAGGTACTCCGGGCCGGTGAAGTAGATCAGGTGGGACAGCTCGGCAAATCCTGCGTGGCTGGGCCGGCCGGTAGCCAGCGACACGGCCCAGTAGGGCCACTCGGTCGTCAGCACGCGGGCGTGCAACAGCGTGTGGTCGCGGATGTAGCTCGCCAGGCGGTCCGACATGGCCGGCAGTTGAAACCGCCGCGGAGGCGCCGCCGGACTCTGGTTGCGCAGGTCCGGCGCCGCCCATCCGGCGTTGGCGAGTTGCACACCGCTCCCCACGGCCGCCGCGAGACTGTGGACTGGCCCCGCAATGGTCGGCCAGACGACGAGCGCAGCGAGCAGGAGGCCGGCGGCGCCATGCCATCGGGCTGACTCCAGGCTGGACAGCCGGGCGGCGAGCGCGAGCAGCAGGGCCACCAGGGCGAAATTGCGGGCGTGCCCGGCCAATCGGCTCACCACCCACGGCGCGGGCGAGTAGTTGAGAACCAGCCAGGCCAGCACCAGAATGGCGGCGCCGGCGGCCAGCGCCACCACCAGACGATCGCGGCGCGCCAGGAGCACGGCGAGGCCGGCTACGACTATGGGGCCAACTCCCAGCACGCGGATACCGCCCCCACGCGCGTCGAACGTGCCGAACGCCTGCCAGTGCGTTTGATTGAGGTCCCACGACACTTCGAGGCCGCTGGATGGTCCAGCGTCAAGGAGCGCGGTGAAGGCGCTCCCGCCGAACAGCATCAGGAGCACGGCCAGCCCGAGCCCAGCGCCCAGTCGCAGCACGGTGCTGCCGCCGGGCCGCTCACGCGCGACGCGGATGGCGGCCAGGGCGGCCCACAAGACAAGCACCACGGGGGCGAGCGAGGTCACGAGAATGCCGAGGAAGCCGACGATCGCCCCGAGCGTCAGCACGCCGTACCAGGTCGCGCGTTCGGATCGGACGGCGTGCTCCAGCACCACGAACGTGAGCGCGTATCCCAGGGTGAATGCCGGTGTCCAGATGTCGTGCAGCGCCGCCGGTTCCGACGGCCACGACGGCCCGAGCGAGGGCCAGTAGACATCGGCAAGCGCTGCCCCGAAGTCGCCCGCCGGAATTCCAGCGGGCACGGGAACCTGCAGCACGCCGCCGCCCAGGTCGGTCCAAGTCCAGGCGCCGGCGGTGAGCACCAGCGGGAAAACGACCAGCGCGACTTGCCATGACCCACGCCCCAACAGTCCCGTCGCCACCACCAGGGCGAAGGCCGTCCAGGCGTAGGCGCCAAGCAGCTCCTGCACGAACGCCAGGTCGGGCCCGATCGGCGGCGTGAGCAGGCCGACCAGCAGGTCCACGCCGTGGTGATAGCGCACGAGGTGCACAGGATTCCAGGGCACTTCGGGAGGAAATCCACCCGCCTGCATCCATGCGGCCAAGCCGAGGTGAAGCGTTGGGTCCGGGCTTTCGAGCAACTGCCGACCGGCAAGCGTCAGCCACAGAAGGGCAAGGACGGCAACGGCGAAGGCCGCCGCCACGCGCGGGCGAGGCCAGACCGAGCGGCGCGCGCGCCACGTCAGGGCCGCGCCGAGCGCCAGCGTGACGGTCCAGCCGACGGCGGCGCCCGCCAGCCCCGGCACAGCGTAGAGCGCAAAGTTCGCGATCAAGCCCCACAGCGCGGGGCCGACGACCAGCCCCTGCGCCAGGGCCGCCCGCTCGTCGGCCTGCCGCAGCGCCACGCGGACGACGACATAGCCGACCACGGCCAGCGCCGCGAGCTCCGCCGCCAGGAGCAGAAGCCCCGGGACGACTGCCGGATCAACGATCAATCGCCCACCCTCACGCGATGCGTCGGAGCTTGTGGCTGGTCACATCCTGCTAGACGCCGACGCCGGAGGCACGGGGTTCCGGCGCCGCGGCGCCTTGCGACGGCGATTCACCGCGGGCGTCGTCGTAGACCGAGTACCTGACCTCGCCGGCGTCGGAGACCTCGAATCGCATCACAGGAATGAAGGCGGCCTCTCGCCAGTAGTTTGGCTGCCATTCGTGCTGTAGGCGGAGCGCAAGGACCCAAGAGCCCGTCCCGATCTCATCGTCCAGCAGTCCCGGGATCACCGTCGGATCAATGATCATTCACCAAACTCACCCGATGGGACCGAGCTTTCGGTCTCTCGCATTCTGTTCGGCGTTGCCGCCGCCGGGTGACACGCCGGCGCCTCCGTGCGCCGTGTTCGTCCCCTTTGGCTCGTGTCACGACGCTGCATGATGCTACGGATGCGATCCGCGAATGACGGCTTCATCGACCGAGAACCTGATCTCGCCGGTGTCGGAGACGTCAATCCGCAGCACCGGAATGAAGGCGGTCTCGCGCCAATAGTTCGGCTGCCATTCGTGTTGCAGGCGGAGGGCCAAGACCCAAGCCCCCGTTCCGATTTCACCGTCCGACGTGTCGAGCGATACCAAGGCCCCGCTCTGGTTGCGCACCGCCAAGGTGGACGCCGGCACGTCAAGCTCGTAGGAGTGGGTGGTGCGGACCAGGTTCGGCGAAATTAATCCGGCGAACCACTTGGCAATTACCGGCCCACGGCCTCCGGAAAGAAACTCGGCCGGCATTTCCCAAGGCGACGCGTCGTCCACCTCGACCACGACCCAATCCTGGACCGTCCAGCGCTCCGGCGCCTGGTTGTCGAACATGGCGGTGAAGGCAATGCGCCCGTCGTCACGGTGGGCGTCGGTGATCTCGACGGCTACCGGCGGCGCTTCGAATGCCACTCGCGGCGGCGTTATCGGTGCAACCGTCCCGTCGGGCGCGTAGACGGCAACCTCGTCGTTCTGCCAAATGGGTTGCCGGCCTTCGGGTGGGAACATCCACGTCCACGGTTCGACGGCCGCTGGGAGGACGATGAGATCGGGAACGTCCGCGCCAAGCGACTCCACCGTCCACGGCTCGGATGTACGCACGTGCAGCGGCAGCGCGCTGATGGCGCCCACGAGCTGGGCGTGAGGCAGGACCGACGCGACGCGGAGCCGGTCCAGCCAGATGGTTTGCGGGGCGAGGTAGACCGATGTCGACGGCGGAACGGACCGCAGCGCTTCAAACGACTCGGGATGCGGCGCGGCGTCGAGCTCGAGGAATGCCGGCTGAATGCGATAAAACGCCTCGTCGCGGTCGCGGAAGAGGATCTCGAATAGGCTCGGGTCCGCCAGCCACTGGCGGGCCCGAGCCGGCAGCGAATCTACCCAGGAATCGGTAGCGTGCACGTATTCGAGGCCCAAGCGCCGGATGGCGGCCGGCTCCAGATAGTGGCGGGCGTCCCAATACTCCGGGCCGGGGTGGTAGATCAGGTAGATCACATCTGCAAACCCCGCATTGTTCGGCCGGCCGGTGCCAAGGAACACGTTCCAGTAGGGCCACTCGGTGGCGAGCACGCGCGCGTCCACGTCGGTGTGGTCCCGGATGTAGTCCGCCACGGGTCCCGTCAAGGCCCGAAGTTGAAACCGGCGCATGGGCACGTCCACGCCCCGTTCTCGCAGCTCTGTTTGCACCCACCTGGCATTGGCCAGCTGCACGCCATTGCCGATCGCCAGACCCAGACTGCGCGCGGGGGCCACGACCGTCGGCCAGGTGACTAGTGCGACGAGCACCGCGCCGGCGGCGTAGCGCCAGCGTCCGGGCGGGAGGTTGGAAAGGCGCGAGCTCATCGCCAGCAGCAGCGCCACGAGTGCCAGGGTGCGGGCATGCCCGGCCATGCGGTTGAGATCCCAAGGCGCTGGCGGATAGGTCAGCGCGAGCCAGACGAGCACCAGCAAGCCGGCGCCCGCCGCCAGCGTCACCACCAGCCGGTCGCGCCGCGCCAGCGCCACCGCCACGCCCCCAAGCGCCACCGGGCCCAAGCCCAGCAAGCCCAAGCCGCCGGGACGTGCGTCGAACGACCCCAGCGCCTGCCAGTGCACCGGTTCAAGGCCTTGCGACAGCGTCAAGCCAGACGGCGGCGCACCGTCCAGGATCCCGGTGAATGCGCCCCCGCCGCCGAGGAGCAGCAGCACCGCCAGCGCCGGTCCCAGGCCCGACTGCAGCACGGCGACCGACGTGGAGCCGTCCCGCCGGGCCCGAAGGAAATACATCCCAGCCAGGGCGGCCCAGAGTAGACCGACGACCGGCACAAGGGTGGTGGACAGCAGACCCAGAAAGCCCACCATTGCCGCCAGGGCGACGCTTGCGCCTCGCGACCAGCGGGCGCACCGCGTCGCGTACTCCAGCACCACGAATGCCACGGCGTAGCTCAGCGGGAATCCCGGCTTCCAAATGTCAGCCAGCGTCTCTTGCAGTCGCGCGCCGGGGGAGAGCACAACCGAAGGCCAGAAAATGTCGCCCAGCGACGCGCGCAGGCCCGCCTCCGGCAGCCCCGCTGGAACGGGCATTTGCAGGACGCCGGGTCCGACGCTGGTGAACGTCCAAAGTCCGCTGCTGAGCATGAGCGGGGCCGTGACGATCACGGCGGCGAGCGACGACCGCTGCAGCAGCGCCGTGGTCACGATCAGGACCAGGCTGGTCCAGGCGTAGGCGCCCAGCAGCTCGGAAACGAACGCGAGATCCGGTCCGAACGGCGGCGCCAGCAATCCGACCAGCAGATCGGTCGCGTGGTGATAGCGCACGAAGGTGCCCGAGTGCCAGGGCAGCTCCGGCGGAAATCCGCCCGCGCGCATCGTGGCGGCTAGCCCCAGATGGATGGGCGGGTCGGGAATCAGCATCAGCTGGCGACTGGCGAGCGCCGCCCAGATCAGTGCCAGGACCACCACAGCGAAGCCTGCGACCACCCGCGGCCGTGGACGTATGGCGCGAGGCGCCCGCCAAGCCAAGACTACGCCAAGGATGAGCGTGACGACCCAGCCGACGGCCGCTCCGGCGAGCCCCGGGACGACGTACAGCACGAAATTGGTGAACAAGCCCCAGAGGGCGATTCCAACCACGAGACCCTGGGCCAGCGCCACGCGGTCGTCGTCCTGACGCAGCACCACTCGCACAACGACGTAGCCCACGGCGGCCAAGGCGGTCAGCTCCGCTGCCAGCAGCAGGAGGCCGGGGATGACCGCCAGATCAACCGTCAAGCTCAAAGCCTCCACCGCACATCCCGCGGTTGTCGTTGCGCTGCGGCGATCAGGCCGCGGTTATCTCGGCGATTCGCCGGCTCTTCGAGGTCGAGACCGCCGGATTTCTCGCGAGCCCGCACGCTGCACGCACGTCTGTCGTCCACCTCAGGCATTCGGCCCATCTTGCCCGACTCGTCTACGACGTCGCCGAAGTCCTCGGCAGCAACGTCTCCTCGCGCACGTCTTCAAAGACTGAGAAGGTGACCTCACCGGCGGCGGAAACCGTGATCGCCAGCACCGGCATGAATGCCGCCTCGCGCCAATGATTTGGCTGCCATTCGTGCCGCAACCGGATCGCCAGCACCCATGAACCGACGCCCAATTCACTCTGCGACGTCGGAAGCGGCACGAGCGACCCAGAATCGCTTCGCACGGCAAGCCTGGATGCCGGGACATCGAACTCATAGGTGTGGGAACTCGTCGCCGACCCCGACGCGATGAGTCCGCCGAACCACTTGGTGATCTCAGGTCCACGGCCCTGGCCCTGGAACCTGGTGGGGAGCGCCCACGGCCCGTCGTCCACCTCAATGACAACCCAATCCTGGCCGGTCCAGCGTTCCGATGCATGCTCGTCGAAAGCGGCATTGAAGGTGATGCGCCCACCGTCGAGGCGCGCATCCGAAACTCGTACGGTGATGGGCGGCTGCTCGGGGGCTGGCGATGGCGGTGTGATCGGGGCCACGGCTCCGTGCGGCGCATAGAGCGCGACCTGCTCGTTCTGCCAAATGGGCTGCCGGCCGCCAGGCGGAAACATCCACGTCCACGGTTCGATCGACGCCGGCAGGACCACGAGATCAGGAACTTCCTCTCCGACCGGCTCAACCGTCCACGGTACAGGCGACCGCAGGTGCAGCGGCTCGGTGTCGATGGCGCCCACTAGACGGGTATGCGACAGCACCGAGGCGATGCGCAGCCGGTCCAGCCACAGGGTCTGCGGGGTGAGGTGCACCACCGTCGAGGGTGGCACCAACCGCAGCGCTTCGAACGACTCGGGGTGCGGCTCGACGTCAAGCTCCAGAAATTCGGGGCGCACCTGGTAGAGCGCCTCGGTGCCGTCGCGGACCAGCAGCGCAAAAAGGCTCGGGTCCGCCAGCCACCCTTGGGCTTGCCCGGGGAGATCGGCAATCCAGGCATCCGTGGCATGGACATACTCGAGGCCCAGCCGCCGGAGGGCACCGGGTTCCAGGTACCGGTGAGCGTCCCAATACTCCGGTCCGAGGTAGTAAATCAGGTCGGTCAGCCCCGCGAATCCGGCGTTGCTGTGGCGGCCGGTGGTCATGGACACCGTCCAAAATGGGCTCTCCGGGGTGAACACGCGCGCGTCCACGGCAGTGTGGTCGCGGATGTGTTGCGCAATGCGGTCGGACATGACCGGTAGTTGAAACCGCCGGGAGGGCGGTGGCTCGTTCGGATTGCGCGCGTCCGGCTCAATCGACCCGGCGTTGGCCAGCTGCACGCCGTGCCCGATTGCCAGACCGAGACTGCGAACGGGCGTCGCCGCGGTTGGCCAAACGATCAGCCCCACGAGCAGCGCGGCCATGGCGTAGCGCCAGCGCGCAGACGGCAGACCGGCGAGGCGGGAGCCGAGCGCCAGCAGCAGCGCCAGCAGCGCGAGATTGCGGGCGTGCCCCGCCAGGCGGTTCAGATCCAGGGGATACGTGGGATAGCTCATGACCAGCCAGGCCAGGGCGAAGAGACCGGCGCCGGCCGCCAACGCCAGCACCAGGCGGTCGCGCCAAGCCAGCATCGCCGCCAGACCGGCGACCACCAGAGGGCCCATCCCCGCCAGGACGATGTTCCCCGGCCGCGCGTCGATGGTTCCCAGCGCCTCCCAGTGCTTGGGCGCAAGATTCCAGGCCAACCCCAAGCCTGAGGAGCCCGCCCCGCCCAGGATGCGGGTGAACACGCCCCAATCGAGGAGGAGCAGAAGACCTGCCAGCACCAGGCCTGCGGCCGGTCGCAGCGCCGCCGCTGCGACCCGGCCTGTTCTCCCTGCCCACACGATTTGCACCACGGCCAGGCCGGCCCACGACACCACTACCACCGGCGCGAGCGTGGTCGAGAGCAGACCCAGGAATCCCACCAGCCCGGCAAGCGTCGTGGTCGCGAGCCAGGAGGCGCGATCCGTGCGCGCCGCGCGCTCAAGCACCACGAACGCCAGCGCATAGCCCAGCGTGAAGGCGGGTTTGGAGATATCGGGCACGATTTCCGCAAACCGCGCGGTCGGCGACAGCTCAACCAGCGGCCAGTAGATGTCGGCGAGCGATTGGCGCAGACCTGCTTCCGGCAGCCCTGCGGGAAGCGGGAGCTGCAAGATGCCCGCGCCCGCGCTCGCGAATGTCCAGAGTCCGCTGGTCAGCAGCAGGGGAGCGAGCACCAGGGCAGTCGACCACGACCCACGCCCCGCCAGCGCCGTCACCGCCACCAACGCCAGGCCAATCCAGGCATAGACCCCAAGCAGCTCGGAGACAAAAGCCAGGTCGGGTCCTGCCGAAGGCGCCAACAGGCCGACCAGCAGGCTTGGACCGTAGTGATAAGGCGCCGGCGCGCCCGGACCCCAGGGCAGCTCGGGTGGAAACCCGCCGGCCCGGATGGAGGCCGCCATACCCAGGTGGATCATCGGATCCGGGATCGACCCGAGCTGGCGGGCGGCGAGCGCAACCCAGGCGAGCGCCAGGACGACGACCGCAAACCCCGCGACTACCCGCGGCCGCGGCTGGATGGGCCCCGGCTCGCGCCAGGCCAGGACCGCGCCGAGCGACAGCACGATGCCCCAGCCCACGGCGGCGCCCGCCAGACCGGGAACGGCGTAGAGCACGAAGTTGGTGATCAGAGCCCAGAGCGCCAGGCCCACCACCATCCCCTGCGCCAGGGCCGCCCGCTCGTCGTCCTGCCGCAGCGCCACCCGCGCGACGATGTAGCCCACGGTCGCCAGGATGATCAGTTCAGCCGCCAGCAGGAGAAGACCGGGAATCACCGCCGGGTCAATGGTCAAGCCCGCGACCTCCGCGTCGCTTCAACCATCGGCGCATGCGCCACCGAACAGGTCAGCGTCCAACAGGAGCGCTCGGAATCCGGAGCAAAGATGCCTCTGCGGCCCATCGGTCGGCGCTGGTAAGCCACCAGGGTCACGCGAGCTGCGTTGGCGACCGCAGGGCAAGAAAGGCCAGCGTGACGATGACGATGTCGGCCGTAACCAGGGCGCTGATGAGGACCGAGGGCCACACCACCTGGCGACGGAACCGCGGCCAGGGTCCCGAGAGCCGAGTGCAGGCCAGGACGACGACCAGCGCCCACAGGAAGATGTTGACGACAACCTCCCCGATCAATCCCCAAATCCGCAAGTCGCGCGGGTACATGCCATCGATAAACCGTCCGCTCCAGGCAGTCCGCATGGCCAGATCATTGGCGAAGGGCGTCGGCTCGCCATTGACTATGGCGGCGCCCTCGGGAATCACGTCGCCGCGGGTCAGGCCAAGGGACACAAAAGGTCGCGGACCGCTCAGAAGACCGACGGTCAGGGTATAGCGTTTGCCGCTGCTATCGGGGATGGATTCGAAGTGGAAGGAAACCGTGGCGTTGCTGTGGCGGGCGCCGCGGACTTGGGTCCGGCTCTCGCGGATGGGCCGGTCCGAGCCTTCGGGCGTGAGCCGAGCGAAAATCTCACCCGGCACACCGGCCGGACCGCCGTCGATGAAGGCCCAAACGTCGATACGCCTGAGATAGTCCTGGTTGGCCTGGAACGGCTGCTCGACGAACGCGATGGGGCCGGCATAGGACCATGGGGCGCCCGTGTCCCAGCCGTCGCCCTTGTGGACGCGGTGGCTCGCCAGCGGGAATGCACTGAGCACCACGAGCACCGCCGACACCGCGAGCGCGACCGCAAGACGGCGGCGGCTGCTTGTGGGCAGGCGGACGGCGTCCGACCGCGCCGCCAACATCTCGACCAAGACGACGGCCAAAGCCGCGGCCGCCATCTGTTCCGCCCCCTCCTCAAAGACCTCATAGAACGCCTCCGGACCGGGAGGGAATCCGAACCATCCAACCAGCCCGCGATAAAGGAGCAGATGGCCGCTGGTGGCGTCGAGCGCCAAGCCGAGGATTGCCAGCGCGAGCGCCAGCACGGTGAGCAGCGCCCGCACGGGGTGTCCGCGCTGTGCGCTCAGGAGCACCCAAGCCGCCGCCGCGGCAGGCGCGACAGCAAGCGGCGCCGCCACCAGCGCCCAGCGAAACCTTGCCGAGAGCTCCTTGAGCCCCAGGAGCGGTGCGACGAAAGATCCGATGTCCACTTGCCGATGCAACTCCTCAAATGCCACGAGTCCGATGAAGAACGCGGCGCTCAGCCAGCCGAGGATCCATAGCCACCGGGGTCCGCTCCGTGGAGCTGGCAAACGGAACGCCTGCGCCATCGCCAGCACCGCCACGGCCCCAAAGAGCACTCCCGAATACCGATCGGCCGTTCCTCGCTCGAGCGAAGCATTGAGATGCCCTAACCATTCGCCCGGCACCAGCCATCCCCAGCCAATGGTGGCCACGACCGACAGCAGCACCATGACCAGGTTCACGGCCAGGAAGGCTGTCAGTAGCCGCCCACGGGCGCGCGGGCTGATTGCCGGGCGCGCGTGAGCCAGGCGTCTGACGGCCGTCGGACTAGCGGTCATTCCTCGACTCTAACCCGATGCGGCCGCCCGTGGCATTCATCACGCAGGCAGACGTGCCGGTGTGGTCAGGACGCGTGTCGGCTCCTGCTCGCGACGCGACCCGCGTTCGCCCCACGCTTGCACGCCCTGCGAGCCTATGTGCCCGGGCTGACGGCAACGTCGGCCGAAGGCTCGTAGATGGCATCGCCACTGTCGGCAATTCTGACTCGCAAGACCGGGATCACGGCGGCGTCGCGCCATTGGTTCGGCTGATATTCGTGGCGCAGGCGCAACGCCAGCGTGTAGCCGCCGGGTCCCAGGTTCGCTGCCGAGGATGCCAGAGGCACGAAGTCGCCAGTGTCGTTGCGAACCGACAACTCGGACAGCCGCGCGTCAAAGCGGTACACGTGCGTCGACGTCGCCCCGCCCGCCCCCAGCAGCCCCGCATACCACTTGGCAATCGTCGGCTCCTCCCCCTGGCGGAAGACTTCCGTCGGAATCGCCCACGGCGATCGGTCACCGGCCAGCACCACCCAATCTTGGCCAGTCCACCCCTGCGCCGTGCGCTCGTCGAAGGTCGCGACGAACTCGATGCGGCCATCCGCCACGGTGAGGTCGGAAATCTCAATCTGCACTGGCGGCGGGTTGTCCGCGGCGGAATCTTCCGGTGTCGGAAGGTCCATGATCGGCGGCACCGCGCCGTCCGGCGCGTAGACCGTCACCTCCTCGCGCGACCAGATCGGCGTCCGCGCCGAAGGCTCGAACATCCACGGAAACGCGCCGGTCGGGAGAGCTATCAGGTCTGGGTGCTGGTCGGTCAGCGAATCGAGGCGCCACTGGGCGGGCGTTCTCAGGTGGAGGCTCAGCGGATCCAACTCACCAACCACCTGGGCATGGGACAGCACCGACGCGATGCGGAGGGTGTCGATCGCCAGCGGCGGGAGCACCAGGTATGCCGTTGCCGACGGCGGCACGGCTTGCCGCAGAGCCTCAAAGGACGCCGGATTGGGCGCCACGTCGAGCGTCAGGAACGCGGGGCGCACCCGATAGAGCGCCTCGTGGCCGTCGCGAACCAGGCGCTCGAAGAATTGCGTATCGCCTAGCCAGGTCCGCGCTCGCGGCGGCAGCGTGGCCATCCAGGCGTCGGTTGCATGCACAAATCCAATACCGAGGCGCCGGATGGCGGCTGGCTCAAGGAACTGATGCGCATCCAGATACTCCGGGCCGATGTAGTAGTTCTGGTGTGGTCGGCCGGCGAACCCTGCATTGTTTGGGCGGCCGGTCGAGAAGATCACGTTCCAATGGGGCGGCTCGGTCGCAAGCACGCGCGCATCGAGCGAAGTGTGATCCCGAATGTAGTCCGCAATGCGGACCGATACGGGCGGCAGTCGAAATCGCCGCAGGGGCACCGGCACGCCTGGGTCAATGAATGTCTCCTGCACCCAGCGGGCGTTGGCCAGTTGCACTTCGCGACCGACGGCAAGGCCGAGGGTGCGAACCGGCGCCACGACCGTTGGCCACGTGATCAGCCCAAGCAGCAGCGCGGCAAGGGCATAGCGCCAGCGCGCGGATGGCAGGCCGGCCAGGCGGACACTGAGCGCCAGCAGAAGCGCCATCAGCGCAAGATTGCGCGCATGGCCCGCAAAGCGATTGACATCCCACGGGGCCGGCGGATAGCTGAGCGCCAGCCACGCGAGCACCAGCAGTCCAGCGCCCGCGGACAACGCCAGCACCAGGTGGTCGCGCCTCGCCAGCACGACGGCGACTCCCGCGACGGCCAAGGGCCCCAAGCCCAGGAGACCCAGACCGCCTGGCTGCGATTTGAACCAGCCGAACGCCTCCAGGTGCGAGGTGCCAAGACTCGGCATCAAAGCCAGCGAAGACGACGACGCTCCATCCAGGAACCCGGTGAAGACACCGCCGCTTGCGACGAGCAGCAGGCCGGCGAGCACGAAACTCGCGGCCACGCGCCGCGCCTCGGCCATGGCGAGGCCGACACGCCGGGCGCGAATGATATTTCTCAGGGCCAAACCCGCCAGCAGGATTAGCCCCACTGGAATCAGCGTGGTCGCCAGCAACCCGAGAAAGCCCACCAGTGCCGCCAGCGTCACCGACGCCCGCCAGGACCACCGCTCGACCCGCGCCGCGTACTCCACCACCACAAACGTCAGGGCATAGCCCATGGTGTACGAGACCTTGTGAATATCGGCCAGCAGGTCCGTAATTCGCACGTTCGGCGCCAGTTCAACCACGGGCCAGTAGACATCGCCCAGTGATTGGCGCAGCTCCGGGCCCGGCAGCCCCGCCGGAATGGGGCCGTGCAGAATCGCGCTACCAACCGGACTCCCCCAGGTCCAGAGTCCGTTCGCGAGCAGCAGGGGGGCCACGATCGCGACGGCCATCGGCGGCGCGCGCCCAAGCAAGGCGGTCGTCACAACCAGCGCAAAGCTTGCCCAGGAGAAGGCGGAGATCAGCTCGGTGACGAAGGCAAGGTCAGGGCCGGCCGGCGGCGCCAACAGGCCCACCAGAAGGTCGGGGCCGTAGTGATAGCGCAGCGGTTCGCCGGACGTCCAGGGAAGCTCCGGCGGAAACCCGCCCGCGCGAATCGAGGCGGACAGTCCGAGATGAAGATCCGGATGGGAAATGCCCATGAGCTGGCGGCTGGCCAGCGCGACCTGGAGGAGCGCAATTGCCGCCACGGCGAATCCCGCCGCCACGCGCGGACGGGGTCGAATGCGTTCCGGCGCGCGCCAGGCCAGCACGGCGCCCAGCGCGAGCGTGAGGCCCCAGCCGACCGCCGCTCCCGCCAGCCCTGGGACGGCGTACAGCACGAAATTGACGACCAGGCCCCAGATCGCGGGGCCAACCACCAGGCCCTGCGCGAGGGCCATGCGCTCGTCGTCCTGCCGCAGGGCCACCCGCACGATGACGTAGCCCACGGCGGCCAACGCGGCGAGCTCCGCCGCCAGCAGCAGGCCCGGAAGGACCGCCGGGTCAACGATCAATCAGGCACCCTCCGCCAGACCCTTACCGACCGGCGCCACCGGATCAATCGATGAGGCCGAGCTTTCGATCGGTCAGGTCCTGGTAGGCGCTGGCGCGGCCGCCGCGCACGTCATCGAGCGTGACCATCGCGCCGGCCTCGCTCGCTTCGTGCACGGCGAGCACCAGCGCCACGGCGGCCTCGCCGGCATCAAGATCCACTTCAACCGGCTCTCCTGAATCGATGGCTAGGGCCAACTCGCCAAGCTCCAGGGCGATCAGCTTGCGGTCGGCTTGGGTAAAGGGAAGCTCATAGCGCGCCATACGATCGGCGCCGAAGAGATCCGTCGTCAGCGGGTCCAGCGCAAAATCGGGCGCCAGGGCGAGCACCTCGGCGTCGTCAAGCGGCTCCGCGCCGCCGCGCCAAACCTTCAGCGGCCGACCGCTGCGGACCCCGAACGTTTCGAGCCGGCCCTCCGACCCCAGCACCGCGCTGAGGCTATTGCCACCCTCCGGGGCCGAGAGCTCGAGTGCCCAGGTGCCGGCGGCGCCCGAGGCGAACCCGAGCATGGCCTGCAGCGAGTCGGGCGCCGTGGCCTCGAACGTGTCCGGCAAATCCCCGCGGAAACGCGCGTACATGCCGCTGGGCGCTTCGTCGATGCGGCCGGTGGTGCGCACTGGCTCCAGCAGCCGCGTGATGCCGGCCACCCGATCAACGGGACCCATCAGGTACATGATCATGTCGGCGTAGTGCACGCCCACGTCCATCAGCGGGCCGCCGTCCTCCCGGAAGTGCCGCCACGGCGTGATGAGTATCGCGTCGCCGCCACCGGCCCGCAACTCGACGATGGAGCGCGGCTCGCCGATGGCGCCCACGTCCAGCAGAGCGCGTGCGAGCCGCAGAATCGGGTCGCGCCGATAGTTCTCCGCGACCGAGACCAGGCATCCGGAGCGCGAAGCCGCCGCACGAATCCGGGCGCAGCCTCGCATGGTGACGGCCAACGGCTTTTCGACGAGCACGTGAAGGCCGGCGTCCAGCGCCTCGACGGCCGCGACGTGATGTGTGCCGGCCGTCGTCACGATGTCCGCCGCCACGAGCTCAGGCCGCTGGGCCTTAGCCTCCGCGATGCTCGTGCAGGCGGCGGCGCGGTTGCCGAGGAGCTCGGCCACCTCTCCGGCCACGAACTCGGCGCGCTCGCGGTCCACGTCCACCACAGCGGTGAGCTCAATGAGGCCGGGACGCACGCGCGCCAACTCGACGAAGCCCCGCAGGTGGCGCCGGCCCATGCCGCCGCACCCAACCAATGCGAACTGGTGCCCCATGTCAACCCCTCGTGCTGCCCTGGGGACGATGATACGTAGGACTCAAGTGACGGGGCGAAGGCGCAGCAGGCGGCCAGCGTCGTCTGTGATGTAGATCTCTCCCGCCGCGTCCTCGCCAAATGACGTGATGCGGGCGTCAATCTCGCCCTGCAGCGTCATCCGCCAGGCGCCGGCGGCGTCGCGCCGCAGCGTCCACACGTTGCCGCTGCAGTAGTCGCCAAAGACGTACGCGCCCACAAGCGCCGGGTGGGCCGCGCCACGGTAGACGTAGCCGCCGGTGACCGAGCAGCCGGCGTCCCGGCCATAGACGGCGATCGGATCGGTGAAGCGCAGCGAGTTGCATTCCGGACTGCCCTCGGCGAAGCAGCTGAAGCCCTCCATCACCTTCCAGCCATAGTTCTCGCCGCCGGGGGACGATGCCGGGGCGAAGTCGATCTCTTCGTAGCTGTTCTGGCCCACGTCGGCGATGTAGAGGTCCCCGGTGGCGCGATCGAAGGAGAAGCGCCAGGGGTTGCGCAAGCCGTAGGCCCAAATTTCGGCACGCGCCTCGGCCACGCCCACAAACGGATTGTCGGACGGCACGCGGTAGGCGCCGGGCTCGCTCACGTCCAGCCGCAGCAGCGTGCCCAGCCAGGTATTGAGACGTTGCCCGTGATTCTGCGGATCGCCCGCCGCTCCGCCGTCGCCCAATGCCACGTAGAGCATGCCGTCCGGTCCGAACGCCAGCATGCCGCCGTTGTGATTGGCAAACGGCTGCGCTTGCGTGAGCAGCACTTGGCCGGACGCCGGATCGGCCCGGTCGGGGTCGGTCGAGACCCGGTACTCGGCGACCACGGTTGCGCCGCGCAGTTGCGTGTAGAAGACGAAAAGGCGGCCGTTGGAGGCGTAGTCCGGGTGGAACGCCAGGCCCAACAGCCCGCGCTCGTTGGCTCGGGAGCTGACGATGCCGGTGATGTCCAGGAAGGGATCGGGCGCAAGCTGCCCGTCGGCCACGATGCGAATGCGGCCTTCTTTCTCGATCACGAACAGGCGACCAGACCCGTCCCTGGCGTGACCGGCATAGACGGGGCGGACGAGGCCGCCGACGACGACATCGGCGGCAAGGCCGCGGAGTGGAGCCGGCGTCGGCGTGGGCGTCGGCGCGGGGACCGGTGTTGGTGATGGCGAAGGGGCCGCGGTGGGCGTTGGCGCGGGGGACGGGGGCGGTGTCGGCTCGGGTTCCGGAGTGGGCGTCGGAGATGCCGCCGGCGCGGTTGCCGGGGTAGGCGTAACGGCCGGAGTTGCCGTTGGGGAGGGCGCGGGCGCAGCGGTTGACTGCGGCGCCGGTGTCGGGGCGGGAGATGCCGTTGGCGAGGGCGTTGGATTGGGTGCCGCTGCCGGGGTTGGCGTCTGACTTGCCTCGGGCGTTGCAGTCGGCGCGGGCGACGGCTCGGGCCGTGCGGTCGGGCGCGCCACGACAACTGCCGGAGAAGCCGCGGGCGGTTGGGCAATCACGGGCGCGGGCGTTGGAGTCCCCAAGTCGCCCACCTGCTCGCCGGCATCGCAGGTGGCCCCAGCCAGTACGGCCAGTAGACCTGCAGCCAGCGCCAATCGCCCGACGACGGTCACGCTATGCGACTCCTCAAACCCTCGGCGCGGAGCATTGCCGCTGGGTGAGAGAATATCCGCCGTGAGCCGGAGCTTCGACGGCCGGCGACGCAATCTAGCGGGGGCACATGGGAAGACTCGAACGAAAAGCGGCGTTGATCACGGGCGGCGGCACCGGTATCGGGCGCGCCATCGCGCTGCGCTTCGCGGCGGAGGGCGCGCAGGTCGTGATCGCGCAGCGTAACGCCGAGGCGCTCGACGCGACGGTCGCCGAAATCGAGGCGAACGGGGGTTGGGCGCGCGCGGTGCCCACCGACATCACCCAAACCGACCAGGCGCTGGCGCTCGTCGATCAGGCGATTGAAGCGACCGGCCGGCTGGACATCCTGGTCAACAACGCGGGACGCACGGGTCGCGCCGGAGCGTTTCTCGACGTCGAGCTCGACATCTGGAACGACTTCATCGAAACCAATCTCACCGGCCCGTTCGTCATCGCGCAAGCGGTGGCGCGACATATGGTGTCGGCCGCAATCCCGGGCCGGATCATCAACACCGGCTCGGTGGACTCGTTCGCCTCCGAGATGCAGGCCGCGCCCTACGCCGCCAGCAAGGGCGGCCTGTTGATGCTCACGCGCAGCATGGCGATCGAGCTCGGCGGGCACGGCATCTCGGTCAATCTGCTGGCGCCGGGTCCGATCCTGGTGGATAAGAACGCCGCGCGCTATCAAGATCCGGCACTGGTGGCCAAGCGCACCGCGGCGATTCCCCTAGGCCCCTTCGGGCGGGTCGAGGACGTGGCCGCCGCGGCGCTCTTCCTGGCCAGCGACGAGTGTCAGTACGTGACCGGCAGCGCCATCACCATCGACGGCGGCACCCTGGCCAAGGCGCACTTCTAAGAATCCTCTGATTAAGTCTCGGTCCTCTTCGGTCCGGTCCCTTCCCCCCTTGAGGGGGAAGGTGAGGATGGGGGGAGCAACACTTATCGTCTCCGATGGGACGATCCGACGGCCCTGTGTGCGTGTCGTGCTCGCCGCAGCCCCGAGGGGTTGTTCAGGCCTTCCCTACAGCGAGACGTCGTCCAGCGGCCAGATCGGCCGGCGCAGCCGCGTGTAGCGGTGCTCTCGCGGGTCGAAGCGGTGCTGCGCCGGGAACGCGACCCGATGCACGCTGCCGGAGATGGGCTCGTAGGCGCCGCGGAAGTGATTGGCGGACTTGACGCCGATCCATGACAGCCGCTCGGGCTCGAAGCCGAGCATGCGCGGTCCCTCCAGGTCGAACACCTGCATCCGGAGCGTCGTCACCGCCACGTGGACCCCGCCGATGCGCAGCAGCGCCGACGGGCCGAAGTCCTGCACCATGCCCGTATACATGGGACCCGTGATCGGAAAGCGCAGGTCCAGAAGCCGCTCGACCACCGCGGTGGCGCGCACGGGCGGACCCTGGTCCGGGGCCGACTTGCCGGCGACGTCCACGGTAATCTCCGCGCCCTCGCCGGCCTGCTGCGCGATCCCCACAACCTCCGGGTCGCACAGGGTAACGATGAGGGCGTTGGAAAGGCCGGCGTCCAGAAACGCCCGCAGCATGCCCACCGAGTCGCCCGGCGCACCGCCGCCCGGGTTGTCCTGCGGGTCGCCGAACACCGCCGGCCAGCGGTTCACGGCGCGCGCCGTCCGCAGCGCGTCGTCCCACGAGTCGAGGTCGGGCAGAAACTTCTCGCGCTGGGCGTAGATCCAGCCAGCGAGCGCATCGGCCTCCCGCCGTGCGAGCGCCGCGTCCCGGTCGGCGACCACGATGATCGACGCCCCGGCGTCGTGGATGTCGGCCCACGGAAATCCGGGCGCCACCGAGGCGGTGAGGATGCCGGGCTGCGTCTCCAGCGCGTGGGCGCGGGCGACGATGGAGTCGAACGGTTCGCGCCCGGTGAACTGGCCGCCGGTCCAGAGCATCGGCAACTGCCGCCACGCCATCACGGGCGCCAGCTCGCCACGCAGCGTCCCGACGATCATTTCCGAGGCTTCGAGACCCCGCTCCAGGAAGTCGGTGTGCGGGTAGTTGTCGCAGGGAATCAGCGCGGTGGCGGCGTCGCACATGCGCTGGCTGATGTTGCCGTGAAGGTCCAGCGTGGCGATGACCGGCGGGTCGTCGCCGATCACCTCGCGGATGCCGCTGAGCAGGTCGCCCTCGCCGTCCTCGACGTCCTCGATGACCATCGCGCCGTGCAGGTCCAGCAGCACGCCGTCCACCGGACCGAGGTTGGCCAGCCGCTCCAGGAATTCGCCCTTCAGTCGCTGCCAGGCGTCCGACTCAACCGGGGCCGACGGCTCGGCGAAGGTCCAAAGCACCGGCGCCAGCTCGAAGTCGAACTCCTCGGCGCCCGCGATGAATCCCCCGGCGCCCGAGTTGACGCCGCGATGGACATCGATGATCTCGTCACCGCGAAGCAGTCCGCGGCCGGTCACCGAGAATGCCTCGTAGGGCGTCGCGACAGGCGTGAACGAGCTGGATTCGTGCGCGATGGCGCCGATGGCGATCCGCATGGCCGAAGTCCCGCGCAAGCGTCCCGCCCAAACCGTGGCACGCCCCCGCGCCCACCGTCAACGCGCGGGGTGCGGGTCGTGGGTTACTTTGCCTAACCCCAGATCGTTTCCCTGCCCTCGTCTCTCGTCCGATCCCCTCTCCCCACCGAGGGAGAGGGCTAGGGTGAGGGGGCTCCCCGTCGACCGCGTGCCGTCTGGACCAAAATGACCCACTACCGGGGCGCGCTCCTAGCGGCGTGTCACGCCGCTACCGCCCATCCTTCCGACAGCGCTTCCGCCTGCTCCAGCACGGTCAGCGTGGCCTTCTCCTGCTTGTCCGGCGGATAGCCGTGCTTGCGGAGGATGCGGCGCACCAGACGGCGCAGGTTGGCGCGCACGTTCTCGCGCATGGTCCAGTCGATCGTGACGTTGCCCTGGACCGTGTTCACCAGCTCCCGCGCGATGTCACGCAGCGTGTCGTCGCCGAGCACCTGCACCGCGCTGTCGTTCGTCTCCAGGGCGTCGTAGAAGGCCAGCTCGTCGTCCGACAGTCCGAGCTGCTCGCCGCGCGCGTTGGCCTCCCGCATGTCGCGGGCCAGCTCGATCAGCTCCTCGATCACCTGCGCCGCCTCGATCGCCCGGTTCTGATACCGCCGTAAGGTCTTCTCCAGCATTTCGGCGAATGACCGCGCCTGCACGACGTTCTTGCGCCGCCGCGTCGACACCTCGCCCTTGAGCAGCTTCTCCAGCAGCTCCACGGCTAAATTGCGGTGCGGCATGCCTTGCACCTCGGCCAGGAACTCCTCCGACAGCACCGAGATGTCCGGCTTGTCCAGGCCCGCGGCGGCGAAGATGTCCATCACGCCCTCGGAGGCCACCGCCTGCGAGATGATCTGGCGCACGGCGAAGTCCAGCTCTTCCTCCGGCCGCGCCTCGCCCGCCGCTCGCTTCGATAGGGCCGCCCGCACCGCCTGAAAGAACCCCACGTCGTCCCTGATCCGCTTGGTCTCGTCGTGCGGCACGGCCAGCGCGAACGCCTGCGTCAACTCCCGCACCGCGTTCAGGCAGCGCTCCTTGCCGTCCTCCTGGGACAGGATGTGCTCCTGGGCGGCCGGCAGCAGGCCCAGCCGTTCCGGCGCGGTGCCCGTCGTCCACGCCGACCAATCGAAGCCGTAAAACAGCCCGCGGCAGACGTCGTACTTCTCCAGCATCACCGCCACCGCCTGCTCCTGGTCCAGCGCGGTCTCGCCCTCGCCGCCGCTCTCGGTATAGGTGGCCAGGGCTTTCTTGA
>DAOUHO010000033.1:0-8530 GCA_034428595.1 Chloroflexota bacterium
TTGGTGCGTCGATGGGAGCCGGGGTTCCCTTGCCGATCATGGCGAAGTCCCACACGGCGCGCAGATAGATGGCAATGCCGAGCGCGAAGAGGCCGACGGCCAGTCCAAGCCATGCCCCGCCGGCAACGGTTCGGTCACCTCCAAGAAGGAATGGGACGAGCACCGCAATCGATCCCGGCACTACAAGGGTGAACAGCGCGACCTTCAGAAAGAGCTTCACGCGGCTCTGCCCCTGTCAGTCATTCCGGCGAAGAGCCTGCCGCGTATTCGATACGGGGCTGGAATCCAGGCGGGGTCTCGGGCGTGTCAGTCGGACCTGGACCCCGGCTTTCGCCGGGGTGACGGGAGAGCGCCGGAGCCACGGGGAAACGGCCTAGATCGAGCGGCCGGACACGCCTCAGGCCGGGCGCGGGTTGGACCAGGCGATGCGGCCCTCGGCGTCCTCCACCTCCACGCGGATGTAGCGCTCGGGATAGGCCGGCGACTGGCGCCGCTCCAAGGTGACGTCGGTGAGCAGGTCGCCGCTGCCGGCCAGCTGGCTCTCGCCGCCCGCCCGTGCCGTCACCAGGGTCACGCGCCGCGCGGGCGAGCAGCGCACTCGGACGTGGGCCGCGGTGATCTGCACGTCGTGGATCTCCGGGCCCATCGAGGCGTAGAAGTGCCCCGCGCGCAGGGCCTCGATCAAGCCACGTTGGCTGAAATCGGTGGTGCGCACCATCACCCAGCCGCGGCCCTCCTCATTCAGAAACCAGTGCGTGTCGTCGGTGGCGAAGCCCCAGGTGATGCCCAGCGTGTCGCCGTAGTCGTCCCAATGGACCGACGAAAAGCCCTTGGCCCGGTTGCGGTCGCAGATGGAGTTGAAGACCTCCATGCCGACGAAGCCTTCCAGCTCGCTCATGTCGGCGGCGGTCTGCCCGAGCCAGTAGGGATGCCCCAGGATCGCCAAGCCTCCGTCGGCGTTGACGCGATCGATGGCCTCCTGCGGGCCCAAGGTCTCGTCGCCGCGGTCGAAGCTGTGCATGCCCAGTCCGACGATGTGGTACCGCGTCCCCAGCCACGGGTCGGGGCCGTGCATCTCCATGCCCGGAATGGTGATGAAGTCGTCGGTGGTCAGCGCCGAGGTGTCGCTCAGCACGCTGTGGTCGGTGAGGGCCATGAAGTCGTAGCCGTTATCGCGGTACCAGTTCACGGCGTCTTCGGGAGACTTCCGCCCGTCGGAGTTGGTGGAGTGCGTGTGCAGGTTGCCGCGATACCAGCGGCCCTCGACCGCGAACGGGTTGCCCGCGTGCTCGTCAGACGTCATTGCCTTGCCACCTCTCACGTCCCCTCCGTGTAGGGGCGTCCCTTGTGGCCGCCCCTACGCCACCGCCGCGGCGGCGTGACGCTTGGCGATTTCACCGTCCAGGTGCTCGCAGCCGTCGATGAAGTAGTTGCGGAACCGGACCAGCGCCGGGTACTCGGTGAACTCCGCCGTGGTCAGGCCGTCGTCGTCGTAGGCCGTGGCGAAACGCGGAATCTTCGCCCGCAGCTCGGCGATGTCGGCGGGGTCGTCCGTCACGTGGATGCGGTCGACGACCGGCCCGTCCTCCTGGATCAACTCGTCGAACGTCGACCAGTTCATCGTCACGTGCGCGTCGCCGCCTACGAACTCGGTGTAGTGGTGCGTCCCGCGCACCCCGCCGCCGAGGAAGACCGTGCGGAAGCCCCGTTCCTTGATCACCTTGTACTGCTTGCGGGCGACGATCGACCCGGCCATGCGCAGCAGCTCGGGCGCGACATCGACCTCGTTCTCCGCGACCCACGCGCTCAGGTCGTCGTCGAGGACGCCGGTGATGTGCGTGATGAAGAACGGCGGCGTGTTGCCGGTGGCGTCCGCGGCCTTCTCGTAGACCTCGCACATGGCCACGGCCTGCGACACGGCGAAGCACTCCGTGGCGCACATGGGGATGTTGAGGCCCACCAGCTGCCGCATGGCCTCCATGCCCGACTCGATGACCGGGATCTTGGCGAGATAGTTCGGCGCGACCTCGCGGTGCCGCAGGGCGGCGTCCACGATCAGGTCGGGGTCGTCGTCGAGGCGCGGGTCGTCCTGCATGGTCACAAAGCCCCACTCGCCGCCGCTCGACTCCCACTGCGGCAGGAAGCCTTCCATGAACCGGCGCGTGATGCGCTGGTAGACCTCGTCGGCGGCCTTATAGGGGTTGGTTTCGACGGCGGCCACCTCGTCGATGATCGGCACGACGTACTCGGGCTCGCGTTTGAGCAGCACGGAGCCATAGGTCGGATTGGTGGTGCCGGAGACCGCCCCGGCGCCGACCGACGCGCCCAAGTCGAACTCGGTGGGATTGTTCACCCACACCCGCGTCGCCGTCTCCCGTTGGACGCGGTGGAAATAGTCCTCTCGCATCTTCGCCTCCAGCCGATCAATCCCGCTCGGCGCACGGAAAGGTTGCGGGCGTGCCCCTCCGCGAGCCACGCCTCCCGCCTGGATGCCAGGATATCCGATGGCGGCTCGCCGGTTGACGCCGGGACGCTGGCGGCGCACCGTGAGGGGGCTTGCCCCAGCGCAGGAGGGCCGCATGGCTGAGCCGCTGAAGTCGCCGGGCGAGGCGCGGGTCGAACTCTCCGCCGACCACCTGGCCGCCATCGAGCGCCGGCGGCGCATCGTGGTCCACTTCGACGTGATCATGGGCGACGGCGCGAACTTTCCCATCAAGGACATCGACGACCTGCTCGCCTTCAAGTTCGAGTGGGCCGACGACTCCGCCCTGCGCCTGGACAGCATGTGGTGGGACTGGAACGAGGGGCACCAGGCGCCCTTTCCCAGCCGCACCCAGGTCCTGATCGACGCGCCCGGCTTCCGTCGCTGGGCCGACGACGGCGTCAACATCATGCATATCTTCCTGGAGGCGTCCCGGCAGCGCGGCCTCGAGAACTTCTACCTCTACCGCATCAACGGCTCCGACAACGATCTCGGTCCGGTGAGCCCGATTCCCATGAAAGAGCGGCACCCGGAGCTGCTCATCAACACCTGGAACGCCAACGGCTATTGGAACTTCGCCTTCGACGAGGTCCACGACTACAAGCTGGGCATCCTGCGCGAGGTCGCCGAGGACTACGACTACGACGGCATCACGCTCGACTTCGCGCGCATTCCGCTGGTGCTGCCCTGGGGACGGCAGTGGGAGTTGCGGGACCGGCTGACCGCGTTCATGCGCAAGGTGCGCCGCATGACCCTGGACGTCGCCGAGGCCCGCGGCCGACCCCTGCTGCTGGCGGTGCGCGTGCCCGAGAACCTGATGGGCTGTCACTTCGACGGCATCGACATCGAAACCTGGGCGCGGGAGCTGCTGGTCGACCTGATGGTCATCGGCTGCCGCTCGTTCGACGTGGATATCGCCGCGTTCCGCCGCATCACGGCCGGCACGCCGATCAAGCTCTACCCGGCCATCGACGACCACCACTCCTCGGACGGCTACATGTGGCCGCCGATCGAGGTGTTCCGCGGCGTGTTCGCCAACTGGTTCCACCAGGGCGCCGACGGCGTGCAGACGTTCAACTGGGAGCACAGCTCGCTGGAGTCGGCCGAGCGCATCGGACTGAAAGCCCTGAACTGGCCGGCGGCGGAGGCTCAATACCGGGCCTACATGGAGTTGGCCGAGCCGGACGGCTTCCACCGCAAGGACAAGACCTTTGTCGTGCAGCGGCGCGGCGGCGGCCACGGCCCCATCGTCATTCCCAACCCCGAGGGCTGGTACACGCCGCGCAACATGTACTTCAACAGCAACATGTTCGCGCCGCTGCCCGCCCCGCTGGCCTGGGACGGCGCCGCCGACACGCTGCTGACGCTGTGCGTGGCGGACGACCTGGCGGGTGAGGCCGACTACGTGGAGAGCGTGGATGTGTGCGTGCTGCTTTCGGATCCGGCCGCCAACGCGCTCCCCGCCGACGAGCGCCTCGATCCCGTCGAAATCGCCCAGATCGGCCACCCCGATCGCAGCCTGATGAACGAGCCGCCGGCCCGCGCCATGGCCGACCGCGTCGAGGTCCGGCTCAACAACCTGCGGCTCGGACCGCCCACCATCGAGGACGGCTGGCTGGTCTATCCGGCGCAGCCGAGGCAGTTCGCGGTGGGGGAGAATCTCGTCGGCGTGCGGCTTGCTCGCGGCACGCCCGGCTCCCAGCCCGTCCAAATCGAGAAGCTCGAAGCGCACGTGCGCTATCGGAAATCCGGCGACTAGCTGGAGAGGGAGGCAGTTCGCATGGCCGTGACCAGCGTGGCCCACGTGGGATTCACCGTGTCGGACCTGGACCGGTCCGTCGCGTTCTACAGCGCCCTGCTCGGCGAGGGCCCCCATTTCCGCCGCCGCTACGACGAGCCCTACATCAGCGAGATCATCGGCTACCCCGGCTGTAGCCTGGAGATCGCGCTGTTCCGGTTGCCGGGCACCGAGGTCGAGCTGGAGCTGCTGCGCTACCACGAGCCGCCGCCGGGACGCGTCGATCTTGAGACCTACAACGCCGGCAACGCGCACCTTTGCTTCACCGTCGACGACTGGGACGCGGCCGTCGCGCGGCTGAAGGAGCTCGGCGCGTCGTTCCGCCGCGAAGCGCCCGTTTGGCAGACGGCCGGCGAGTTCGAAGGCAGCGGGACTCTCTACCTGCGCGATCCCGACGGAATCACGATCGAGATCGACCTCCCCGCGCGGGCGGCGGCCGCGTCGTGAAGGACCGGAGACGTGGCAGCCTGGCCGTGACGATATACTCGGATTTCTCGGGCTGCCGTCAGAGGCCACGTGCCGCTGACAGCTTGCCGAAAGGTTCCTCATGACGCCGGAGTTAGTTGGGATTCTGAGCGTAGGTGCGGCGCAAGCCGCGCTGACCCTAACGCTCTGGCGGCATCTGGGCGGTCGGATCGACCGGCTCGAAGACCGTTTTGAGGCTCGTTTCGAGGCCCTCGAGGCCCGGATCGACACGCTGAGCGAGCGCGTGGCGCGGATTGAAGGCGTCATCGAAGGGCTATTCGCCGGAATGAACGGGCGACGCACCGCGCAGGACAAAGAGGCGGCGGCCTAGCGTTCAGCCGCTTGGCGACCCCATTCCGGGCCGAGCGTCTTCGCCCTAGGCCGTTACGAGCTTGGGCCTGCTCCCGGATCAGCCATCGGCAGCCCGGTCCGATAGCGCACGAGCGGCACGCCGTCCCAGTCTTCCCACGGCGTGACGACCCCGTCGGTACGCCATCCCTGCGCCTCGTAGAAGGCCCGCGACGACTCGCTGTCGGCCAGCGTCCAGAGCGTCGCGGTGTCGAACCCGCGAGCGGCCAGCTCTGTGACGGCGGCGTGCAGCAACCGCCGTCCCACGCCCCGCCGCCAATGCGTGGGGTGCACGTAGAGCCCCTGCACCTCGGCCACGCGGGCGGGATCCACGTCCTCGTCGCGCGTGGTCCCGAAGCCCACGAATCCGAGCACCGTGCCGCCCGACACCGCGACGACGAAGCGTTGGCCGGTGGGCTCCGCCGGCGCCAGCTGCTGGCGAAAGCGGTCGGCTCCCTGCTCGACTCGCATCGAGTCCAGACGTACGTCCGGGACGATCCCGCGAAACGCGGTCTGCCACGCGTGCACGTGGACCTCGGCGATGGCCGTGGCATCCGCCACCGTCGCCGCCCGCAGTTGCACTCGGCCGGCTACATCCACATCCGGCGGTTGAGGACCATGGGGTCCGTTGCCGTCGTTTGCTCCGGCGTCTCGTCGCCGGGGAATCCGGTGGTGTAGAGCTGGTAGTAGAGCCCGCCGCCTTCCAGCAGCTCGTCGTGCCCGCCGCGCTCCACGATCTTCCCGTCCTGGAACACCAGGATCAGGTCCGCGCCCCGCACGGTCGCCAGCCGGTGGGCGATGACGAACGACGTGCGTCCCGCCATCAACCGGTCGAGCCCGCGCTGGATGATCTGCTCGGTGTGGGCGTCCACGCTTGACGTGGCCTCGTCCAGGATCAGCAGGCGCGGGTCCGCCAGCAGCGCCCGGGCGAAGCAGATCAGCTGCCGCTGCCCCACCGAGAGCCGCGCCCCGCGCTCGCGCACGTCCGTCTCATAGGCCTCGGGCAGCCGCTCGATGAACTCGTGCGCCCCCACGGCCTCCGCCGCTTGCACGACCTGTTCATCGGTCGCGTAAGGCCGCGCGAAGGCGATGTTCTCGCGGATCGTGCCCGAGAACAGATAGCTGTCCTGCGGCACGATGCCCATCTGGCCGCGCAGCGAGTCCTGCGTCACCGAGTCCAGCGGCACGCCGTCGATGCGGATCGCGCCGCGGCGCGCCCCGTAGAAGCGAGCCAACAGGTTCACCGTCGTCGTCTTGCCGGCGCCTGTAGGCCCGACCAGGGCCACGCGCTGCCCGGGCGCGACGTCGAAGGAGATGTCGTGCAGGACATCCGTGCCGTTGTAGCCGAAGGTCACGCTGTCGAACTCCACCCGCCCCTGGATCTGCGGCAGCGCACGCGCGTCCGAGCGGTCCTCGACGTCCAGCGGCTCGTCGAGCAGCTCGAATATCTTCTCGCCCGCGGCCATGGTGGACTGCAATTGGTTGTAGAACCGCGTCAGCTGCTGGATGGGGGTAAAGAAGCGCGCGATCAGCGCGATGAAGGCCGCCAGCGTGCCGATGCCCATCTCGCCGTTGATCACGAACATGCCGCCCACCACGATCACCAGCGCCGTCGCCAGCGCCGAGATCGTATCGACCACCGGGATGAACGCCGACACGATCGCTCCCGCGCGCACGCTGGCGTCCACGTTCTGCCGGTTGGTCCGCTCGAAGGCGGCGGCGTTGCGGTCCTCGCGCACGAATGATTGCGCGGTCTTCACCCCGTCGATGCTCTCCTGCAAGTTGCCGTAGACGTCGCCGACGGTCGAGCGCACCTGCCGAAACGCGTTCCGCGCCCAGTTGCTGAACACCCGGCTCGCCAGCCACATCAGCGGCATCACCGCCAGGGACACCAGCGCCAGCCGCCAGTCCAGCCCGAACATCATCCCGACGATGATCAGCAGCATCACCACGTCGCCCACCAGCGACGTCACGCCGAGCGTCACGAACTCGCTGATGACATCCACGTCGTTGGTGATGCGCGACATCACCGCGCCCAGCGGGTGCCGGCTGAAGTAGGAGAGCGACAGCCGCTGCAGCTTGGCGAACATGTCGTTGCGCAGCTGCCGCAGGCTCGCCTGTCCGATGGCCGCCGTGAGCAGCACCTGGAAGTAGTTGAGCGCCCACATCAGGCCCAGCGTCCCGATGTAGACCAGGCCGACGATCGCCAGCAGGCCGCCGTTGCCCAGACCGGGGTCGTCGCACGCCTGCACGCCGCCGCAAATGCCGTCGTCGATCCCGATCTTCAGCAGCAGCGGACCCGCGTTCGCCGCTGCCGCCGCCAGCACCACCAGCACGAGCACCACGGCCAGCCGCCGCCGGTGCGGCAGCAGGTAGGCCAGCAAGCGCCGTGCGATCCGGTGGTCATAGGCCTTGGCGTCGTCGCCCATGCCCCCCAGCATCATGCGTCCCGCCATGCCCATTAGTTCGCCCCTCCCTGCGTTGGGGCGGCGGGCGCCGCCTGAGCGTCACGCAGCTCCTCGGCCTCGGCCTCTTGGGTGAGCCACATGTCGCGGTAGAGCCCTTCCTGTTCGATCAGTTCCTCATGCGCCCCGCGCTGCACGATGCGTCCCTGTTCCAGCACGATGATCTCGGCGGTGTCGCGCACGCTGCGAATGCGTTGGCTGATGATCAGCGTGGTGCGGCCCCGCTGCGCCTCCGAGAGGGCTTCCTGGATCGCCCGCTCGGTCCAGGTGTCGACGCTCGAGGTCGACTCGTCGAGGACCAGGATGCGCGGGTCGAGCAGCAGCGCCCGCGCTATGGCAATGCGCTGCTTTTGGCCGCCGGACAGCGTGACGCCGCGCTCGCCCACGGACGTCGCGTAGCCCTGGGGCAGGCCGGCAATGAAGTCGTGAATCTGCGCGGCGCGGGCCGCCGCCTCGACCTGCTCGTCGGTGGCGCCCGGGCGACCGTAGGCAATGTTCTCGCGAATGCTGGTGGCAAAGACGAATGGCTCTTGATGCACGATGCCGATCTGCCCGCGCAGCGACGCCAGGCGGGCCTGCCGAACGTCCACGTCGTCGACCAGCACGCGTCCGGCCGAGGGGTCGTAGAAGCGCGGCAACAGGTTGATGATGGTGCTCTTGCCCGAGCCGGTGCCGCCCACGATGCCGAGCGCCTCGCCGGGCCGCACACGGAACGACAGGTCGTCCAGCACCTGCTGGCCCTCGTACTCAAACGTCACGCCGTCGAATCGCAATTCGCCACGTACGTCGTCGAACGCCACCGCGTCGGCGGCCTCCTGGACCTCCGAGTGCTCGTCCAGCACCTCGAAGATGCGCGTGCCCGAGGCCACCGCGCGGGCAAAGCTGTTAATGGTCATGCCCAGCATCCGCACCGGCATCATCAGCAGGAGCAGATAGGTGTTGAACGCCACCAGGGCGCCGATCGTCGCCTCG
>DAOUHO010000034.1:0-9675 GCA_034428595.1 Chloroflexota bacterium
CGCCCGCGTCGTCGTTGACTCCGACGGCCAGGAGGTCGCCATGGGCGGCCGCCGCGCGCAGGACCGCGGCGTGCCCGGCGTGCATCACGTCGAAGCAGCCGTTGGTGAGCACGATGGTCCGGCGCTGGGAGCGGGCGGCGTCGAGGGTCCGGTCGAAGGTGTCCGGGGTCGGGGGTGACGCCTCAGCCATTGGCCGCGCCCGCCTCGGCCAGTATGGCCTCCGTCGGCGCCACGGCCACGCCGAGCCGGCGGATCACGATTCGCGCGGCAAGCTCGCCGAGCAAGGCGGCTTCTAGGATCGAGCCGCCGCCCAGCAGGCCGGCGGTGACCGCCGCCGCCACGGTGTCGCCGGCGCCCGTGGGGTCGGCGACGCGGGCCTGCGGCGCGGCGGGGATGAGCACGGGATCGGATTCCTGGGCGGCCGCCACCATGCCGGCGGCGCCGAGCGTGATGATCACGCCCTGCGCCTCCAGCCGCTCCCGCAGCTCGGCCGCGCCCCGGCAGGCCAGCGCGGGCGAGGCGAGGGCGTAGCCCAACTCGGCCTCGGCCTCCGGCTGGTTGGGCGTGACCACGGCGGCGCCCCCAAACCGCGCCAGGCCGCCGTGGGCGTCCACGGCGATGATCAAGCCGTGCTTGCGGGCCAGCGGCAGCGCCGCGGCGACGACTTCCGACCCAACCACGCCGTTCCAGTAGTCGGAGATGAGCAGAGCGTCGGCGGTGGGGATGGACTGCTCGAGATAGGCGATGAGATTCGACGCGGCCGCGTCGTCCAGGTCGCGTCGGTCCACCGTGTCGACGCGCGACACCATGTGCTGCGGCCGCTGGCGGTCGCCGCCGGCCCAGATGCGCAGCTTGATCGACGTAGTTCGTGAGGCGTCAGCGAAGAGTCCCGCCGCGCCAATGCCGCGATCGTTGAGCTGCTCGCGGAGCGCCGCGCCGGCGGCGTCATCGCCCACCACGCCGCAGACGCTCACGTCGCACGCCAGGGCCCGCAGGTTGGCGGCGACGTTGGTCGCCCCGCCGGGCACGGCGTAGCGTGACTCTTGCTCGACGATGAGCACCGGGGCCTCGCGCGCAACCGCCTGCGCCCGGCCGACGATGTGCTCGTCGAGCATCATGTCGCCAAGCACGACGACCCGCGAGCCCTGGGCGCGATGCAGGATGTCGCGTACGCGGCCGGCGTCTAGCGCGGGGGCGACGGGCTGGCGAGCCGCCGAGTCGCTCATGACGCGCGGACGGGCATGAGGCAAGGCACCCGCACCCTCACCCTAGCCTTCTCCCACAGGTAGAGGGGACCGGACCGCAATGGGGAGATACGTATCGGACCGCAGCGGAGAATCCGGCAGCGTCCGGCACCGGCTACATGACCCACGACCCACGCTAGGGGAGGCGTCCGGGCCGTTGCTATGATTCATAAGTTGGCGTGAGCGGCATTCGCGTCGTTCGCGCAATCTTAGGAGGATTGTGAACAAGCCGAAGAAGGTTGCCCTGCGCAAGCGGCGCAAGACCGCCAAGCGCGGCCGTCAGCAGCGGAAGGCCGAGCGCGAGGCGGCTGCCGGGCAGCGGCGTCCACAGCGCGGCGGACGCAACGCCGGCTAGGGTTTCCGCCGGCACATCCCTCCGCCTCCTCTCGGAGCATTGAGCACGTTTCGCGACCACCGCACCGCTCGATCGCGCCTGCCCAATGGCGCTCATGTGCTTGTCACTCCGGTTCCGCACGCGCGTTCCGTGTCCCTGATTGCGGCCACGCGCATCGGCTCGGGTTTCGAGTCGCCCGCGGAGCAGGGGATTTCGCATTTCGTCGAGCACATGCTCTTCAAGGGCACCGAGCGACGCCCGTCGTACACCGACATTGCAGCCTCCGTCGAGCGCCTTGGCGGGATGATTAACGCGCTGACCGAGCCGGAGATGACGGTGATTTGGGCAAAGGTGGCCTCGCCGCACTGGCGGAGCGCCCTGGATGTGATCACCGACATGATCGGTCACTCCCAGTTCGACGCCGGCGAAATCGAGAAGGAGCGCCGGGTCATTCTGGATGAGATCGGCATGACCGCCGACGCCCCGGAAGAGGCGGTGCGACGTTCGCTGCGCTCGCGCCTGTGGCAAGGCCACGGTTTGGGGCGCGAGGTGGCTGGAACGCCGGCCAACCTCGAGGCGTTCACACCGGACCAGATGCGCGCCCACTCGCGCCGCATGTTCTCGGGCGCCAATCTGGTGGTGAGCCTGGCGGGTGACCTGGATCCAGGCGACGGCGCCGCAGCTGTCCAGGCGGGCATCGGCGACCATCCGGCGGGGCGCGAAGCCGTGTGGCCGGCTTACGTGCCGGACGGCCCGCCGTCGCCGCGGGCGGTGATCGAATCACGCGAGGCCGATCACGTGTACTTCGGCATTGCCGGACGCGCCGTGTCGCGCAACGATCCCCAGCGGTATGACGTGGACGTGCTCACCGCGATCTTGGGCGAGGGCATGGGGTCGCGCTTGTTCGAGGAGCTGCGGGAACGGCGCGGCCTCGTGTATGAGGTGGTGGCGTCTCTCACCGCGACGAGGGACACCGGCGCGATGGTGATCGAGGCGGCGACCGAGCCGGATACTCTGAACGAGGCGATGCAGGCCGTGCTCGACGAATTGGCGGCCGTGCGTGACGACGGGGTCACGGAGGACCAGGTCGATCGCGCGCGCGAGGTTATCAAGGGGGAAATCCAACTCTCGATGGAAGACACCTACGCCGTGGCCGGCTGGGCGCTGCGCGAGCAATTGCTTGAAAGCGAGCAGCTCACGCCCGACGGCGTGATGGCGAAATATGACGCGGTTACCTCGGAGAGCGTGGTCCGAGCGGCGCGCCGGCTCTTCGGCGACGACTGGCCGATCGTGGCCGCCTCGGGTCCAGTCGATGACGACGCCGTTCTGCCCCACCACTTCGACGGCGCCGGCGCGCCGGTTTCCTGATCGGCGTGCGACCAAGCGAGGTCGTCGAGCACGCGCGGCAGGCGTTTCGGGAGGGGGCGTCGGATCGGGCCGTGGCGCTCGCCGAGCACGTCATCGCGCGCTACCCGCGCCATGCGTCGGCCCGTCTGGTCCGTGCCCTGAAGGCCGAGGCCGACGGCGAGCTCGACCGAGCGCTCGAAGACCTTCGGTTCGTAACCTCGGCTGAGCCGCTGAACGCCCGGGCCGCGGCGGCGACGGCGCGGATTTTCGAGCGTCGGGATGACGACGCGCGGGCGCAAGATGAAGCGCGGCGGGTGGTGGAGCTGGTGCCGGACGTCAGCGATAGCGCGTCCCTGGAGTCGGCCCTGGACATTCTTGGCGTGGACGCCGACGCGCTGCCCATGACGCCCGGGGTGTTCGCGCGCATTCACTTGCGCAGCGGATGGCCCGGCACCGCGGAGCGGTATGCCCGGCGCGCGCTCGACGAGGAGCCGGACCGCATCGACATCCGCCTGACGCTGGCCGAGGCGCTCTGGCAGCTGAATCGACTGTCCCAATGCGAAGAGCAGTGCACGATCATCTTCGACCGCGCCAACGACTGCGTCCGGGCGGCCGTGATGCTGGCGCACGTGCTGGCCGAGCGCGGACGGATGGCCGAAGGCCAGGACTTGCTGGGCCGCGCGGGCGAGATCGATCCGGAATACCTGGAGGCGCGGCAGATGCTCGCGCAGCTTGAGATTCATCGGCTGGTGCTGCCCGATGTTCCGCAGATCGACGTGCCAGCGTCGATTCGTCCGACGGACGGGGCGCCGGAAACCGCGCCGCCGCCGCCAGCCTCCCCCGCCCACCAGGATCCGACGGCCGCCGAGCAGCCGTCGGACGATGGGCCGGCGATGCCCGATGGCGATCCCGAGGCGGGGGCGCCACCAGCGCCCGAGGGCGCGGCGTTTACGCAGATCGACTGGGCCGGGGAGCTGATTCGGCGGGAAGACTGGCGCGAGGCGGAACGGGTGCTACGCGAGATCGTGGAAGACCACGGGCTGCCCCAGTCGGACGTTGACGCGCTGCTCGAGGAGGCGGCGGGGCGGCCGGCGTTCGCGGCGATTGGCTGGCACTTGCTGGGCGACTTCCGCATGCGCACGCGCCGTCCCCAGGCCGCCGCGGAGGCATATTTGCGCGCTGCGGACTCGCCGGAGCCGACGGATGTCTGACGCGCAGGCCTTGCTGGCGGACCTGAAGACCCTCAATGACGTTGACGGCGCGGTGGTCTGGCGCGCCGGCGAGGCGCCGGTGGGCAATCTGGCCGAGAATGTGCGTCCGGTGGCGCCAGGGCTGCTGGCGTCGGGTATCGGAACGATGGAGCAGGTGGTGGAGACCGTGGGCTTGGGCCAGGTCGATGAACTGTGGTTCCTCACCGAGGCGCACCAGGGATTGTCCGTGCGCTTGGGTGACTGGCAGGCGATTATTCTGGTGAGCCTCGACGCGGATATCGATAGCCTGCGCAACGCGGTTACCGAGCGGCTGGAGCGCCAGGCATGATTGCCGGATTGCCGCCGACGGCATTTTACCGACCACGGTAGGAGGACGACGCACGTGGAACGCACGCTGGTCTTGTTGAAGCCCGACGCTTTGCAGCGGGCGATTGCAATGGAACTGTTGGCGCGCTTCGAGCGCCGCGGTCTGCGGTTCGTGGGGCTCAAACTCGTGCAGATCGAGGAATCGCTGGCCCGACGGCACTATGCAGTGCACGAGGGCAAGTTCTTCTTCGACGATCTGGTGCAGCACCTGACCAGCGCTCCGGTTGTCGCTGCAGTGCTCGAGGGTCCAGAGGCGATTCAGGTCGTACGGGCAATCGTCGGAGCGACCAGACCGCATGAGGCCGCCGCGGGCACAATCCGCGGCGACTACGCCCTGGCCGGCCTGCGGAACCTGATTCATGCGTCCGATGGGCCTGACACGGCGCGGGAAGAAATCGAGCTGCACTTCGACGCGCACGAGCTGGTGGACTATGCGCGCGGGCTCGATGCCTGGATCGTCGAGGACAGCGCCGAGTGAAAGTCCACGAGTCCGACGCCCGCCGGATCTTCGCCGATCGAGGGCTTCCGGTGCCGCCGAGCCGAGTGGCGACTACGTCCGACGAGGCGGCGGCCGCGGCTGAGGAATTCGGCGGGCTGGTGGTCGTGAAGGCGCTCGTCCTGGCCGGCGGCCGCGGCAAGGCCGGCGGTGTGAAGCTGGCCGACGGCCCCGGCGCCGCGCGGGAAGCCGCCGACGCGATCCTGGGGATCGAGATTCGGGGCGAACGCGTCCAGCGCGTGCTCGTGGCACCGGCGGTGGACATCGACCGCGAGATCTACCTGGGGGTGACCATCGACCGCGAGCGGCAATCGGCGGTCGTGATGGCAAGCGCGGCGGGCGGCATCGACATCGAGGAGGTCGCGGCGGCTACGCCCGAGGCCATCCAGCGCATCGAGTTTGACGTGGCGCGCGGCGTGGAGGCCTGGCAGGCGCGCGCCGTGGGCTTCGCGCTTGGGCTTGGTGGACGTCAGGTGCTCGCTTTCGTGGGCATTCTGAACGGGCTGGTTCGCGTATTCGTGGAGTGCGACGCGTCGCTGGCGGAGGTAAACCCCCTGGTCGTCAGCCCGGACGGCAAGCTGTGGGCCATCGACGCCAAGCTGAACATCGACGACAGCGCGCTGGGACGGCGTCCCGAGCTGGAGCAGCTTCGGGACGCCGCTGCCGAGGAGCCGGCGGAGGCGCGCGCGCGTGCCGCCGGCATCAGCTACATCAAGCTCGACGGCGATATTGGCTGCATGGTCAACGGCGCCGGCCTGGCCATGGCCACCATGGACGTGGTGAAGCACTACGGCGGCGAGCCGGCAAATTTCCTGGACGTTGGCGGCGGCGCCGGCGCGGAGCGCGTGAGCGCTGCGCTTTCGATCATCTTGGACGATCCGAACGTCCGGGCGGTCTTCGTCAATATCTTTGGCGGAATCACGCGTGCCGACGATGTGGCTCGAGGCGTCGTCGAGGCCCGCGAAAGCATGCCGCGCGCCGTGCCGTTGGTGGTGCGCCTGATGGGCACCAACGAGGCCGAGGGGCTGCGTTTGCTGGCCGACGCCGGCATCCAGGCCGAACGGTCGATGGATGCCGCAGCCCGCCTGGCGGTGGAGGCCGTGCGATGAGCATTCTGCTCGATGCGTCGGCGCGGGTGGTGGTTCAAGGGATCACAGGGCGGCAGGGCGCCTTCCATGCCCAGCGCATGGCGGAGGCCGGAACCGCGGTGGTGGCGGGCGTGACGCCCGGTCGCGCGGGAGCCGTGGTCGACGGCCTGCCCGAGGTGCCGGTCTTCAACACGATGGCCGAGGCGGTTTCGGACTCGGGAGCGAATGTGGCGTGCATCTTCGTGCCGCCGCCCTTCGCGGCGGACGCGATTTTGGAAGACATTGCGGCCGGTTTGGACCTGATCGTCTGCATCACTGAGGGCATCCCGACCATCGACATGCTGCGCGTGATGCCGCTGTTGCGGGCTTCCTCATCGCGCCTGATCGGGCCCAACTGCCCGGGAATTGCGGTGCCGGGCGAGAACGTGAAGGTGGGCATCATGCCCTGGGAAATTCACGCGCCGGGCCGCGTTGGAGTCGTGAGCCGCAGCGGCACGCTGACCTATGAAGTGGTGCAGCACCTGACCGACAGCGATCTGGGACAGTCCGCGGCAGTCGGCATCGGCGGCGACCCGATCATCGGCACTCGCTTCACCGATGTGCTGGAGCTCTACGAACAGGACGACCAGACGGACGGGATCGTGCTGCTGGGTGAGATCGGCGGCGGCGACGAGGAGCAGGCGGCGCGGTTCATCAGCGAGCGCGTGACCAAGCCGGTCAGCGCCTTCATCGCCGGCAAGACCGCCCCGCCGGAACGTCGGATGGGGCACGCGGGCGCCATTGTGTCGGGCTCGGAAGGAACGGCCGCCGGCAAGCAGGCCGCCCTGCGGGAGGCCGGGGTGCGCGTGGGTGATACCCCGCGGGAGGCGGTCGAATTGCTGGCCGCGCAACTGCCCTAGCCTCGCGGGGCCGAAGCATTGATAATGGAGCCAGAACGACCAGCGCACGCGACCCTGTCGCAGTGCGCCATGTCGCGCAGATGCGCGCGCAGTCCCTAGCAGCCTGCAAGGAGCGGTGATGCCCCCGAGCGATTTGTCTCTGATGGTTGGCGGTCCAGCCGGAAGCGGCGTGAACTCCACCTCTGAGATATTCATGAAGGCCTGTTCGCGCGCGGGCGTGTTTGTTTTCACCAACGTCGAGTACCACTCCAACATCCACGGCCGGCACATCTTCTTTCGCATTCGCACGGCCGATGAGCCCGTGACCTCGCACGTGGAGCGGGTGGATGTCCTGCTCGCGCTGGATGCCGAAACGATCTACGGCACCGATCCGCACCAGGACTACCAATCGCACAAGGGCCACCTGCACGAAGTGGTGCCCGGCGGCGCGATCGTCATCGACGCGAAGGCTGGAATCACGGCAGAGAATCTCGGACGGGACGACGTGCGGCTGCTGTCGCTGCCCTACGACGACATCGTGCGCGCGGCGGTGGAATCGCACGGCACGGAATACAACGCGCGGCGCCATGCGGTGATGGCCAACATGGTGCCCATTGGCGCCTGCTGCGCGTTGCTCGACTTCGAGGTGGACCGCGTGCTGCCGATCGTGGCGGAGCGCCTGCCGGAACGGCATCAAAACCTGGTGCCGATGAACCGCTCGGTCCTCCAGCACGCGTGGCAGGCCGCCCACGATGCCTTGGGCGACGAGAAGTTTTCGCAGACGCTCCATGCCCGCGATGACCAGCCGGCGCGGATGCTCGTCGCCGGGCACGAGGCCATTGGCATCGCCAAGCTGCACGCCGGGTGCGCGTTTCAGACGTACTACCCGATCGCGCCGGCCTCCGACGAGAGCGTCTACCTGGAAGCGTTGCAGGCGGACTGGCCGATCGTGGTGCTGCAGGCCGAGGACGAGGTCGCGTCCATGAACATGGCCGTGGGAGCGGCGCACGCCGGCGTGCGCGCAGCCACCTCCACGGCCGGTCCGGGCTTCACTCTGATGGCCGAGGGCATGGGATTCGCGTCGATCACCGAGGCGCCCGGTCCGGTGGTGGTGCTGTATCAGCGCGGCGGTCCGAGCACGGGCCTGCCGACACGAAACTCGCAGCAAGACTTGCGCTTCGCGCTGCAGCCGGCACACGGCGAGTTTCCGCATATCGTGGTTGCGCCGGGCGACGTGGAAGAGGCGGCGCAGTACACCCACCTGGCCTTCAACTGGGGCGACCGCTACCAGGTGCCGGTGGTGGTGCTGGCCGACAAGTTCATCGCCAACTCGCATTTCACGGTCGACAGCCTCGGTCTCGACGGCTTGCCGGTGGACCGCGGCGCCGTCTGGATTGGCGACGTCAACGGCGCGGAGCCGTATCGACGGCATCAGCTCACGGCCTCCGGCGTTAGCCCACGCTCAGTGCCCGGCACGCCCGGCGGTGAGTTCGTCACCACGAGCGACGAGCACACCGAGCGCGGCCGGATCGAGGAAGACATCGACAACCGGATTGAGCAGATGGACAAGCGAATGGGCAAGCTTGACATAATGCTTGACGAGATTCCGGAGTCGCAGCAGTTCACGCTGTACGGCCCGAGCGACGCGGATCTGACCATCGTCTCTTGGGGCTCGACGCGCTGCCCCATTCGCGATGCGATCCGACAGATCGAGCGAGAGTCCGACATCACGATCAACAACCTGCAAATCCGTCTCCTGCGGCCCTTCCCCGCGGACGCCGTCCGCGAGATCCTGGAGGGCGCGAATCGCCTCCTGCTGCTCGAAGACAACTACTCCGGCCAGCTGGGGCTGCTGATTGCCGAGCAGACGGGGATCCAGATCGAGGAGAAGGCGCTGAAATACACCGGCCGCCCGTTTTCGCAGGACGAGGTCGCCGAGGCGATCCACCGGCAGGTGCCGGCGCCGGCGGCCGTTGGGGCGGCGCATGGCTCGTAACGTGACCGATTGGCAACTGCCCAGGCGCACCAAAGGATGGCTATGGCCGTAGCAACGCTTCCGACTGTCAAGGATTTTGCCGTCACGGACTCGCACCCCGACTGGTGCGGCGGCTGTGGCGACTTCGGCATTCTCAATGGTGTCAAGCAGGCGCTGGCCCAACGCGGTCGCGCGCCGCACGACGTGATGGTGGTGTCCGGGATCGGCTGCTCCGGCAAGCTGCCGCACTATGTGCGCACCTATGGGCTCCACACGCTGCACGGGCGCGTGCTGAATGTGGCCACCGGCGTAAAGCTGGCAAATCGCGATCTCGAAGTGCTGGCAGTCGGCGGCGACGGTGACGGCTACGGCATCGGCGCCGGATATTTCGTCAACTCGGGCCGCCGCAACGTCGACTTCACCTATCTGGTGCACAACAACGGCGTCTACGGCCTCACCAAGGGCCAGGCCTCACCGACGATGCAGCGCGGGATGCAGGTCAAGAGCATGCCGGAGCCGGCCATCATCGACGCGGTGAATCCCATTGGGCTGGCGATTTCCTCGGGCTACACCTTTATCGCGCGCGGATACGCCATGGCGCAGCGTGAGCTCGTCGGCCTGATCGTGCAGGCCATGGAGCACCGCGGGACGGCGCTGATCGATATCCTGCAGCCCTGCCCGGTCTATAACGACTTGCTGACGATCGACTTCTTCAGAGGCCGGGACATCGGGCATC
>DAOUHO010000035.1:0-18037 GCA_034428595.1 Chloroflexota bacterium
GGCATTCCCTTTGCCGCTTATTGCTCGGACCCGTGCGACGGTCGCACGCAGGGTACGACGGGCATGTTCGATAGTCTGCCGTATCGCAACGACGCGGCCATGATCCTGCGCCGCTTGATCCGCTCATTGCCGACGCGGCGCGGCGTGATGGGCGTGGGCACCTGCGACAAGGGATTGCCAGCGGTCCTCATCGCCTTAGCGGGTATGCCGGACCTGCCGGTCATTGTCGTGCCCGGTGGAGTGACTCTGCCGCCGGAAGAAGGCGAGGATGCGGGCAAGATCCAGTCGGCGGGGTCGCGGTTGGCGCAGGGCGAGATGGATATCGACGACTTTCAGGTGCTCGGCTGCCGCGCCTGTGCCACGCCGGGGGGTGGCTGCCAGTTTTTGGGGACTGCGGCCACGACTCAAGTTGTCGGCGAGGCGATGGGGCTGTCGCTGCCGCATTCGGCGTTGGCTCCTTCGGGCGAAGCGGTGTGGCGCGATATGGCCGTGCGCTCGGCGCGGGCGCTGATGGCGCTGGAGGCCGCAGGCATTCGCTCGCAGGAGTTGGTCACTGATGAGGCGCTGCACAACGCCATGGTCGTCCACGCGGCCTTTGGCGGTTCGACGAACTTGATCCTGCACGTACCGGCTATTGCCCATGCGGCTGGGCGGAAGCGGCCGGAAGTGGAGGATTGGGACCGGATCAACCGCGAGGTGCCGCGCTTGGTCGATGTGCTACCCAACGGCCCGGAGTTCCACGTTACTGTGCGCGCCTTTTTGGCCGGTGGGGTGCCGGAGGTCATGTTACACCTGGGACGTCCCGGTCGACATGCTCGTCTCCAAGGAATTCGCGGCCCGGCGGCGGATGATGCTGAATCCGGCGCGGGCCTCGCTTGCCGCGGCGTCCAGCGACCCGAGCGGTGCGGGGCAGGACACCACGGCAGTGTCCGTCGTTGACGAGGACGGGAACGCCGTCTCCTTGATTCAGAGCGTCTTTCAACAATTCGGCTCGGCGTTCATCGTTCCGGGGACCGGCGTGCTGCTCAACAATCGAATGAATGGGTTTTCCCTCGACTCGGCAAGTCCCAACTGCCTCGCCGGCGGCAAGCGGCCCATCCATACGCTCAACACCTACATGGTCCAGCGCGAAGGCGAGCTGATGATGCTGGGCGGGTCGCCGGGCGGCCATTTCCAGACCCAGACGAACTTCCAGGTCTTGACCAACGTCATCGACCACGGGATGCACTGGCAGGCCGCGATGGACGCGCCACGTTGGTATCACGACGCCGACACGGACGCGTTGACGCTGGAGTCTCGGTTCGAGTTGGATGTCGCCAGCGCCCTGGAGCGACGAGGTCATGGGGTTGCCTGGGGACCCGCGTTCACGCCGCGTGCCCGCAGCCAGGGCATCATGCTCGACCCGGCGAGCGGCGCCCGCTTTGGCGCCACCGACCCACGTTGGCACGGACAAGTTCTAGGGTATTGAGCCGACTGGCGATATGCTGACGTTCGCGCCAACGGTCACACTGCCGCGAGGCTTGGGAGAACGCTGATCGACGCCACCGCGTCAGCCGGCGACCAGATGTCGCCGGCGCCAAGCAATTCACCGGGCGCCTCATCGCGCGTTGCGCTGGTGCTGGTGACCACGTTCTTCTCCGGCATGTCGGTCCTGGCCGTCGAGATCACGGCCTCTCGCCTGCTGGCGCCATTCTTCGGCACCAGCACCATCATTTGGGCCGTCGTCATCGGGCTGACGCTGCTGTATCTCTCCATCGGCTATTGGATCGGCGGCATGGTGGCGGATCGTCGGCCGCGTGAATCCACGCTCTTCCACATCATCGCCATCGCGGCGTTTGGCGTGGGACTCGTGCCGTTCGTCGCCGGACCGGTGCTCGAAATCTCGTCCGAGGCCATCGCGCGGTTGAGTGGGGGGCTGTTCTTCGGCTCGCTGCTGGGCGTGCTGCTCTTGTTCTCGGTACCGCTGACCATGCTGGGCATGGTGTCTCCGTTTGCCATCCGCCTGGTCACCCGAGATGTGCAGCACGCGGGCCGGCGGGCCGGACAGGTCTACGCGCTCAGCACCATCGGCAGCATCGCCGGCGCGTTTCTGCCCGTGCTCACCCTGGTGCCGACGTTTGGCACACGCCTGACCTTTCTGCTCTTTGCCTGGGTGCTGCTCGGCTTGGCGCTCCTAGGCGCGCGAACCCAGGTTCGCCGGGGCGTCTACGCCGCCTTTGCCGTCATCATCATCATCCTGTGGCTCGTCCTCAGGCCCGGCGCCGTGCGGCCCGTGGACGGCCTGGTATGGGAGGGCGATTCCGCGATTCAGTTCATCCAGGTCATTGACGATCCGGTGCGCGGGCTTCGTCTGGTGCTCAACGAGGGCATCGGGACTCACTCCATCTACCACCCCGAGCGTCTGCTCACCGGCGGGCCGTGGGATTACTTCCTGCTGGCGCCGCTCATCGGAGGACAAACGATGGCCGAGGTGGACTCCCTCCTGGTCGTCGGGCTTGGGGCCGGCACGGTGTCGAAGCAGTACACCGCCGTGTACGGCGACGACGTGCGGATTGACGGCGTCGAGCTCGATCCCAAGGTCATCGAGCTCGGCCGGCGCTACTTCGACATGAACGAACCGAACCTGACAACCATCGCCGCCGACGGACGCACCTACCTGCAGCACTCAGACGACCGCTATGACGTCATCGCCGTGGATGCCTACCGCCAGCCCTACATCCCGTTTCACCTGGTGACGCGCGAGTTCTTCCAGGAGGCCCGCGATCACCTGCGCCCGAACGGCGTGCTGGCGCTGAACGCCGGGCGCACCGGCCAGGACTTCCGACTCGTCGACGTCTTGTCGTCCACGATGCGGGCCGTCTTCCCCTATATCTACGTGCTCGATCTCCCCACGGGCTACAACAACAGCCTGATCTACGGCGCTTTGCAGCCGATTTCCAATGAAGAGCTCCACGCCGCCGTGCTGGCGAGCGACAATCCAGTCCTGCAAGCAATCGCGGAGCGCCCCTGGCGCCTCCGAGCCGTGCCGGAGTCGACAGTGGTGTACACCGATGATCTGGCGCCAGTGGAACGCCTGATCGACGACATCATCGTGCGCGAGGCGCTTGGCGGCGCACGGGGACGAGCCCGCTAGCGCGACACGGAGCACGACCTTGCGAACGGCCTGCGATTGGAATCCTCCGTCACTTCCGGCAGTCGGATCGCGTTGGTTTCGGCGCATGAGCTTGTGAGAACGGTCCGATTTCACGCTTCCATCAACCATGAGTAGTCGCGCGTTTGACGGTCGTCGGCAGGGCGACGCCGCCCACGTGCGAACGGCGGTTGCACAGCGGCGCGGCTCACGACGCGCCGTGCTGCGCGCCTCGATTGGCGTAGCGGCGGCGGCCCTGGCCGCGGCGTGCGGCGAAGGCGTTCCGGACCCGCCGACCACACCCACGCCGATCGCCCCAGCCTCGGCGGAGCCGACGACACCGCCCGCCGCCCAGGTGTCAACCCCGGCCGCACCGGGGACTGCGACGCCACCCGAATCCCCGACATCGACTGCAGTGGCGCCGACGCCAAGCGCGGTGCGCCCGTCGGTCGCAGGCGCGACGCCCACGGCCCAGACGCAACCGGTTACAGCGGCACCGGCGGCCATTCGCACGGCCGCGCCGACGGTCGGCACCACGCCCGCGACAGCCCCGGCAGCTCAATCACCAACGTCATCCACAACATCCGTCGCGGGGGCGACGCCGCCGGTCACGGCGGCTCCGCGGCCCACGGCCGTTGCCGTGGCGCGACCGACCGCCGCTCCTACACCAACGCCGCGCGCGACCCCGACGCCTGTTTCGACTCCAACCCCCGCGGCAACGCCGACGCCCACCCCGTCTCCCTTGCGGTCGCCGCTCACCGGCTTGCCGATCTCGGCGGAGGCGCTCGACCGTCGCGTGGTCGCGGTCAAGATCGACAATGCGCCCGGGGCGCGGCCGCAAAGCGGCTTGAGCCAGGCGGGCATCGTCTACGAGCACGAGACGGAGGGCTCGGTGACCCGCTACACCGCATTCTTCCTGGACAGCGAAGTCGACCTCGTGGGACCGATCCGGAGCGCGCGGTTTGTCGACCGCGACCTGGTCCAGCAATTCGACGCGCTGTTTGCCCACGTCGGCGCCAGCCCGCCAGTCATGCAGGACCTGCGTGCCTCGACAGCCGCCGACATGGACGAATTCTTCTACGCCGGGGCCCAGCCCTACACGCGCACTACGAACCGCTCGTCGCCATTCAACGTCTACGTCAGCTTGGCCAGCCTGCGCGAATTCGGCGCCCGCCGTTATTCAACGCGGCGCTGGATCGAAGGCCTCGAATTCACGGAGGCTCCTCAAGGTCTCGGCGCCGTGCGGTCCATAACCATTCCGCCGGGCCCGCAAACGGCATTTCAGGTGAATTACAGCTACGACCAGCAAATCGGACAGTGGCGACGCTCGCTGGCGGGCGCCCCGGACATCGACGCGGCCAACGACGAGCCCATCACCGTCGCCAACGTGGTGATTCAGCACGTAGATGTGCGCGTCACGGCATTTATCGAGGATTCGCTCGGCAATCTCTCGCTGGCGATTCCCACCACCGGGTCGGGACCGGTGACCGTATTTCGCGATGGCTTGCGAATCCAGGGCACGTGGGAACGGCCCAACGCAAAGGCGGTCACGCGCTTCAAGACTACGCGGGGCGCCCCCTTGGAGCTGCGACCCGGCCGCACCTGGGTCCACCTGCTCGACGTCGACCAGTCCGTCGACAGCAGCTGATTCCCGCCACGGCGTCTTTCTCGGGTGGCGTACGCTAGCGGCGCCCATCGCTGGCCGGAGCCCCTCATGACCACCGAGCGCGTCGTCCTAATCCCCGAGCCGCAACACAAGATGCTCTTGCAGCATCGCCAGGTCGTCGAGGAGGCAGGCGGAACAATCCGGCACGCCGATCTGCACGACGCCGCGGTTCGCCGCGCCGCCCTTCCGGAGGCGACCGTCGTCTTGGTTCAGGGCCACGAAATGGTTGACGAGGATTTCGTCGCCGGCGCGGGCCTGCACGCCGTGTGCTGCTGGTCGGACGGCGTGGACACGGTGGATCTGGATGCGGCCACGCGGCACGGCGTGCCGGTTGGCAATGTTCCCGACCTCTGCATCGATGAAGTGGCCGACCACGCCCTGATGCTCCTGCTCGCCTGCTACCGGCGACTCGGGTTTGCCTACCGCCAAATCCATGAGCGCCTGCCACTCTCGCGCTACGACATTTGCGACGCCGCGCACCCGTGGCCCCGGCTGCGCGGGCTCACGCTGGGCCTGCTCGCTTTCGGCAACATCGCGCAGGCCATGGCCCTGCGGTGCCAGGTATTGGGCATGTCGGTCATCGCCTGCGATCCCTACATGGACCCAAGCGTCATGCGCAACATGGACGTCGAGCCCGTTGACTTCGATGACTTGCTGCGCCGCTCCGACTACCTCTCGATCCACGCGCCGCTCAACCCGGGCACTCACCACCTGTTCAACGCGGCCGCCCTGGCGACGATGAAGTCGAGCGCGTTCCTCATCAACACCGCGCGGGGTCCGATCGTGGACGAGGCCGCGCTTGTGGCCGAGCTCCAGGCGGGAACGCTTGCCGGCGCTGGGCTCGACGTGTTCGAGGTCGAGCCAGCCACCCACGACAACCCCCTGCTCTCGATGCCCAACGTCGTCACCACGCCGCACCACGCCGGGGAATCCGATGAGATGCACGCCTTCGGTCCAGAGGCAGCCATGAACGACGTGGCTCACGTGCTTCGCGGCAATCCGCCGCGGTCCGTGCAGAATCCAGCCGCCCTTCGCCAAGGCAGCGGGTAGGTCTCGACAGTGGGCGGGGCACGCCGCCGGCGATTGGCGTAGCCCAATGTCCGTGCGGGTCACCGGATGGGGCGGCATCGGCGAGATCGGCGGCAACAAGCTGTTGCTGGAGGACGGCGACTGGCAGGTGCTGCTGGACTTCGGAAAGTCGTTCAGCGCCCAGGCTCGCTACTTCGAGGAATTCCTAACTCCGCGCACCACGACCGGCGCGTTCGACTTCCTGCGAACCGGGCTGCTTCCGCCGCTGGAGGGCCTGTATCGGCCGGATCTCGAGCTGCTGCCGGAGGTCAGGGCCTTCTGGACCCACGCAAGGAACCAGGCCGGCTACCGGAAGGACGTGCAACCGCGCGCGGTGCTGCTGTCACATGCGCATCAGGACCATCACGGGCACCTGTCATTTCTGAATACCGGCATCCCAATCGTCAGCAGCTCCGTCACCGCACTGATCGTGAAAGGGATGCAGGACTGCGGCCAGCCCGGACTTGAAAACGAGACCGTCATCGTGCGGCCCCGCGTCGCCGACGGTGCGATTCTCCAGACCGAGCGGGCATCGGGCGACCAGCGATCCTGGCGCCTCGTCGATAGGCACGCCTGGACCGAAGCAGCCGAAGACTTCTGGAAGACGCCCCATTTCAACAAGCTGACGGCAGGTTGGACGCTGCGCGGCACGACGCCGTTCGGCGGGGAAATCGACGGTCGTCGCGTCCGCGCCTTTCCAGTCGACCATTCGATACCTGGCGGGTGTGGATTCGCCATCGAGACGTCGGTCGGCTGGATCGGGTATTCGGGAGACATCCGTATGCACGGTCATGGCGGAGATCTGACCCGACAGTTCGCCCGCGAATTGCAAGCCCTCGACCTGGCGCTGCTGATCTGTGAAGGAACCCAAGCCTCATTCGACGGCCCCGCCGCCACCGAAGAGGGCGTGCGCCAGAGCGTGCATGAGGCCGTCGGCAAAGCCGACGGCCTGGTGGTGGGCGATTTCAGCCCGCGCAACTTCGAGCGGCTCGACACCTTTCTCGACGCGGCGCGACACGCCGGACGCCAGCTCGTGGTGCTGGAGAAAGATGCGTTTCTTCTGCACGCGCTCGCCACGGCCGACCCTGCAACGCCGCTGCCGGACCCCGCGCAAGGCCCCTTGGTCTATCGCGAGCGGCGCGAGAGTCGCCGAGCCTGGGGCCAACTCGTGGCCGAGACCTACGGCAACGCCATGGTCGATCCAGACGAGATCGCCCGGTCGCCCGGAGAGTTCGTGCTGGCGTTGAGCTTCTACGACGTGCTGCGGCTGCTGGACGTCGACGCCGGCGGCGGCACGTGGATCTATTCAACCAGCGAGCCCTACAACGAGGAGCAGGTCCTGGATATCAACCGGCTGCGGCAGTGGGTGGATCTGTTGCAGATGGAGATGTTGGGCCGACTCGGCGACGATCCCAGCCAAGAGCGCTTTCACGCCTCGGGGCATGCCTCCGGACCCGACCTGCTCGAGTTCATCGAAATCGCCCAGCCGCGCCGCCTGATGCCAATCCATCTGGAATCGGACGGCTTGAACTTCTACCGCAAGCACGTGCCGGCCATGGGGATCGAGCTTGCCGAACCGGCGTGGGGGCGGGCGGTCGAAGTTCATCCGTAGTCACGATGTTTGTTGACGCGGCCAAGACCACCGGCGACCATCAAGCACGCTAATCGCCCGCGTCAGACTTGGCATCAATGGCTCGCAGAATCGTCGACCTCACTCAGCCGCTCGCTCCCGACGGAGCCGATGGTTCATTCAGCGTCCGCGAATACGAGCGGCCGCGCAGCGGCCATGGCGTGTTCCATCGGGTCGCCATGAATACTACGGTCGGCACGCACGTCGTCACGTCGCGGCGCTATCTGGCGTCGGGCTATTCGCTCTCCGAGGCCCCGATCGACCGATTTTTCGGCGAGGGCGTGGTGATGCGGCTGGCTGCGTCGAACGGTTCGACCGAGATCACCCAGATGGACTTGGACGCGGCGGCGGGGGATCGCCTGCGCCGCGACGACATTGCCGTCCTGGCGCTGGCGCCCAAGGCGTCAGGAGGCGCCAGGCTCTCGGTCTTTGCCTCCCAGTGGCTGTGGGACAAGGGCATCAAGCTGCTGGTGCTCGATCAGCGCATCGCCATCGGCACGTCGCCGTCGTGGACCGAGGAGCGCACCGTGCTCACGTCCCTGTTCGCCAATGAGATTCCGGTCGTGCGTGGCGCCACCAACACCGACCAGCTCAGCGACGAACGCTTCGCGGTGATGGCGCTGCCCATGCGAATCGAGGGCGTCGAAGCCTGGCCGGTTCGCGTGGTGGCCCTGGATCCGGGCGAGCCGCCGAGCGAGGAGCCAACCCCTGCCCAAGCCCCCACTGACGAAGCGTCCGCAGCCGCGCCGGACACGGAGCCCGCCGAAGCCGGCGCCACCGACACGTCAGCCGCGGCGCCGACGGCAGCCCCCGAATCCTCGGGCTCCGAAAGCGACGAGCCGCCTGCAGAGCCGACAGCTGGCGCGGCGGAGGCGACGGCCACGGAGGCCACGGCGCCGGACGACGTCGAGCAAGAGCAGGATTCAGCACCTGTCGAGAAGCCCACGGCCGAAGCCACCGACACCGAGTCCGTGTCGGCGGAGGCGTCAGCGTCGGACGCTGAAGGCGATACCGGCGGTACCGACGATGGCGACGAGCTTCCCCCCGAAGAGTCGGCTGCCAAGGACTCCGACGAAGTCAGCGACGCGGAATCAGAATCGTCTCGCCAATCTGGATAGTCCACGGCTCGTCGATCCCATTGACCGCGGCGATCTCTTCGAACGAAAACCCGAATCGACTGGCGATTCCGGCAAGCGTGTCACCAGGCTCGACGATATATCCGATATAGCGCGCGGGGCGCTCTGTGCGCACCGGCACGACCGTGGGCGTCGGCACCGGGGTCACCCTTAGCTCGGGCAGCGGCAAATCGATGTTGGCGGCGGGCGGAGTGACCACCGATAGCCTGGGGCCCGAAACGGTCGGCGTTTGCGCCGGCGCCGCAGCGGTTGGCTGGAGGATGTCGGGAATCTCACCGCGAGCGCGCAGCACATTGTCGGCCACGACGATGAACACCACCGCCGCCACGATCAGGACTGCCGCCACCACGATGACCAACGTGCTGGCGGCGCTGGCTTCGGGAACGTCTGCCGGAGACGGCGCGACCGGCCGCCTGCCGCCGCTTACGTCACGATCCGCGTTGGACTGAGACACCTAGGCGGAATCTACCAGGGGAAAGCGGTGGGCGGTGAACTGGAATGAGTTCCCGGAGACATGCGGCGGACGGACAGCCTGGGGTGAGCGAGGGGACTTGAACCCCCAGCCTTCTGGGCCACAACCAGACGCTCTAACCTAATTGAGCTACGCCCACCATGCGATGTCGAATTCTATAACGACCATCCGGTCCTGAATCCGTTGGGCGCGGCATCGGTGCGATGTACAATGCCTCAATGTTGAGTGGTCTTGTGCCGCGTTGCGAACGAGCGCACGTTTGCCCGTGCGCCTGACGCGGCCGAGCGTCGCTGGTACCGCACCCCGATCGACAGTCGATCGGGGTGCTTTGCGTTCCGGGGAGGCTCCGGACAGGGAGGTTACGGCGTGAGCGTTGAGTCAGATCCGATGCGGACCGAAGAGCTGCACTCGGTGGGCAACCGGACGATCGTCGAAGGCTTGACCTTTGACGACGTTCTCCTGGTCCCGGGTCGATCCGAGGTTCTTCCAACCGATGTATCAACGCGCACGCGCGTCACCCCGCGAATCACGCTCAATGTTCCCTTGGTCTCTGCGGCGATGGACACCGTCACCGAGGCCCGCATGGCCATCACCCTGGCGCGGGCCGGCGGGTTTGGCGTGATCCACCGCAACTTGGGGTTTGAAGATCAAGCGCTCGAAGTCGACAAGGTCAAGCGCTCACAGTCCGGGATGATCGTCGACCCCATCACCTTGCCGCCGACGGCCACCGTGGGCGAGGCCAACGAGGTCATGGCGCGGTACCGCATCTCGGGCGTGCCGATCACCGACTCGCGCGGGCAACTGGTCGGCATCCTCACCAACCGCGATCTGCGCTTTTGCCGCGACGACGCCATGCAGGTCGCCGATTTGATGACCACGGAGCGCCTGGTCACCGCGCCGGTCGGCACCACGCTTGAACAGGCCGAGGAGCTGCTGCACTTGCACCGCATCGAGAAGCTCCCGGTCGTGGACGACGGCGGCCAGTTGCGCGGACTCATCACGGTCAAGGACATTGCCAAGCGGGAGGAGTTTCCCGGCGCGGTCTATGACGCGTCGGGACGATTGGTTGTCGCCGGCGCCATCGGCAGCCACAACGAAGGGCTGCCGCGCGCCCGTGAGCTAGTGGCGGCGGGGGCCGACGCCGTGGTTGTGGATTCCGCGCACGGACACCACAGCGCCGTGATCGACACGGTGCGCCGCGTCAAGGAGTCGCTGGACGTGGACGTCATCGCGGGCAACGTCGCAACCGCGGCGGGCGCCAGCGCGCTGATCCAGGCAGGCGCCGACTGCGTCAAGGTCGGCATCGGCCCCGCGGCCATATGCACCACGCGCGTGGTGGCCGGCGTGGGCGTGCCGCAGCTCACGGCCATTTCCGATTGCCTCGGGCCGTGCAGCGAGCACGGCGTGCCGCTCATTGCCGATGGCGGCGTGCGCTATTCGGGCGACATTGCCAAGGCGATCGGCGCCGGCGCGGCCGCGGTCATGATCGGCAACATGTTCGCCGGCACGGACGACAGCCCGGGCGAGATCGTCTACCGCCAGGGCGAGCGATACAAGGAATACCGCGGCATGGGCTCGATCGGCGCCATGATGGAGCGCGCGGGATCGTCGCGCGACCGTTACGGCCAGCACGAGGTCCATGACGCCGCCAAGCTGGTCGCCGAAGGCGTGGAAGCCCAGACGCCCTATCGCGGTCCCACGGTGAACATGATCAATCAGCTTGTTGGCGGCCTCCGATCGGCGATGGGATACGTCGGCGCGGCCGATATCCGCGAGTTGCAGACGAAGGGCCGATTCGTTCGTGCTTCCCGTGCCAGCGTCGATGAGGGGCACCCGCACGATGTCGTGCTCATCAAAGAGGCGCCCAACTACCACGCGCCGCGCTAGCCGGCGCGCCCGCGCACGGGATCGACACCTGAGGCACGCCGCGCCGGCACGGAGCCGCTGGGCACGCAACATCGCCACGCTTCGATGAGCCTGATTCTGGGAGTCGACACGGGCGGAACCTTCACCGACGCCGTCCTGCTCGACGCGGAATCCGGGTCGGTCAAGGCCGCGCACAAGGCGCTCACCACCCACGACAACCTCGCCGTCGGGATCGAGGCCGCGCTGGATGGGTTGCCCGCCAATGCCTGGCCGCACGTGCATCGAACGGCCCTGTCCACCACGCTGGCGACCAATGCCGCGTTGGAGGGGTTGGGAAGCCGCGTCGGCTGCATCCTCATCGGATACGACCCCGGCGTCATGCGGCACTACCGCCTGGACCGCCAGATTCGCGCGTCGGCGGTGGCGCACGTGGAAGGACGCCACGACATCTTCGGCGAGGAGGTGACGCCGCTCGACGAGGACGGTCTGCGCGACGCGGTGGTCGGCCTGGCGCCCGAGGTCGACGCATTGGCCATTTCGAGCTACCTCGCACCGCGCAATCCCGATCATGAGCAACGCGCGGTGCGACTGGCGCGCGAGCTCACCAGCCTGCCGGTCGTGGCTGGCGGCGCCCTCAGCTCACAGCTCAACTCCATTCGCCGCGGCACGACGGCTACGCTCAACGCCAAGCTGCTGGCCGTGACCAGCGAGCTGCTCAGCACACTGGATCATGCGGTCCGGCGGCGCGGCGTGAGCCCGGCGCCAATGGTCGTCCGCGGCGACGCCACGCTGATGGCGCTTGATCTGGCACGCGATCGACCCATCGACACCCTGTTCTCCGGTCCCGCCGCCAGTGCCGTTGGCGGCGCCCGGCTTGCCGGCATCGACCAGGCCGTGGTGGTTGACATGGGCGGCACGTCCACCGACGTTGGAATTCTTGACGGCGGCCGCCCGACCCTCAGCAAGCGGGGCGCTTGGATCGCCGGCTGGCGCACGGCCGTGCGCGCGGCCGCCGTGCGATCGGCGGCGATCGGCGGCGACAGCCGCGTGCGGGCGGACCCGCCCGACCTTGTGATCGGCCCAGAGCGGGTCGTGCCGCTGTCACGCGCCGCCCGCGAGTCGCCCAAAATCCGCAACCGCCTGGCTGAGCTTGACGCGCAACGCCTATCGCATCGGCTGGTCCCGGTGTGGGAGTTTTTCGCCCTGGGCCGACCGCGGGTCGGCGAGGTGGTTTCGACCGGCGAGCAGCGCGTGCTGGAGGCGCTCGAGCACGGTCCACTCGACGTGCTGTCGCTTTCCAAGCAGGCCGGCGCCGCCGACGCCCGTCTGCTTCCCATCGACGGCCTGATTGCGCGCCGTCTGGTCAGCCGGATCGGGCTCACGCCCACCGACCTGCTGCACGTGCGCGGCGAGTACACCGAATTCGATGTCGAGGCCGCGACCCTCGCCAGCCGCATTGCCGCACGAGAGAGCCGCACCGAGCGAGACGCGTTTGTGGCCCGCGCCCACGAAGCGGTGATTCGCGCACTGTGCGTGGCCACCCTGCGCCGCGCCATCGCCGCGGGCCGGCCCGATCTCGCCGAATCAGATGAGAAGCTGGGCGCGTACTTGCTCGATGCAAGCGCGTCGCCGTCCAGCCGCGTCGGGCCGCTGGACGTTGGATTGGGCCTCACGCTGCCGCTGATCGCGCTCGGCGCCGCGGGGGCCGCATGGCTGCCCGATGCAGCCCGCCGCCTTGGCACCGAGTCCATCGTTCCCGAGCACGCGGCTGTCGCGAGCGCCGTCGGCGCCGCGTCCACCCGAATCTTGCAAGAAATCGAAGTTCTGCTTAGGCCCCAGTACTTGCGCCGCGGCGGAGTCATCGACTACGCCATCCATAGTCCGGAGGGCCGCGCGATGTTCGCCTCCGAGTCCCAGGCTCGAGCGCACGCGCTCGCCGTTGGGCCCCGCCTCGCCGCGGAGGCCGCGTCCGCGGCCGGCGCGTCCTGTCCCACGATCGACGTCGACGAACACACCTGGAGCCTCGACCAGGATGACCCCGAAGCACCGGCTCAGCTCATGGAAACCCGATTTCGGTTTACGGCCATGGAGGCCGGAGCCGCTTAGCCAACCTCAATCGTCACGCTCGCCTATAATCGACACAGTCACCGCGCAGCGCACCATGCCAGTCCGGCTGCGGCTTTGGGGGAGGCGAACCAGGCCTATGGCAACCAAGTTCTTGACCGAGGAAGGGCGACTGCGCCTTGAGGCCGAGCTTCACGAGCTGAAGACGGTGAAACGCCCGGATATCATCCGGCGCATCCACGAAGCCAAGGAATTCGGCGAGCTGAGTGAGGGCAACGAGCCGGACGAAGTCAAGAACGACCAGGCGTTCACCGAAGGCCGCATCATGATGCTGGAGCGGCTGCTGCGCGACGCCATCATCGTCAGCGAGCACTCGTCGGACACGGTCAGCATCGGCGCCACGGTCAGCGTTCGCGATGACGGCGCAGGTCAGCGCGAGTTCACCATCGTCGGGACCGAGGAAATCGATCTCTCCACCGGCAAGATTTCGAACGAATCGCCGCTGGGCGTAGCGCTCGTCGGGCGCAAGGTCGGCGAGCATGTCACCGTGGAGACGCCCGCAGGCACGCGCGCCTACGAGATCACAGGAATCACCTGATCGCGGAGCCAGCGCCGGATTCCGTCACGGCGCCGGGCGACCGGCTCTACGAGGCGCGGCTCGCCAAGCTCGAGCGCATGGCCGCGGCGGGAGATCCAGTGTTTCCCTCGCGCGTGCCTCGCTCGCACCTCGCGACGGAAGCACGCGCCCTCGCCGATGATCCCAACAGCCCCGAAGTCGATGTCGCCGGGCGTGTCATGTCCCTGCGGCGCATGGGCAAGACCAGTTTCGCGGTGGTGCGCGACGGCTCGGGTGAGATTCAGCTCTTCCTAAACGCCGGCGAGCTGGGCGCGGATGCCTATCGGCACGTCCTCGACGTGCTCGACGTGGGCGACATCGTCTCGGCCGGCGGGCCGGTGTTTCGCACGCGCGCCGGCGAGCCGTCGGTGCGCGCGCAGCGTCTGACGGTCGCCGTGAAGGCCCTCCGGCCCCTGCCTGAAAAGTGGCGCGGCCTGCAGGACCCGGAAGCGCGGTACCGCCAACGCTATCTCGACGTCATTGCCAACCAGGATGTGCGCGAGCGTTTTGAGGCGCGGACGAGGATTGTCAGCACGATTCGCCGCGTGCTCGACGCGCAGGGGTACATGGAGGTGGAAACGCCCTCACTGCAGCCCCTCTATGGCGGCGGCAACGCCGTGCCCTTCACGACCCACTACGAGGCCTTGGGACGCGACTTCTATCTGCGCATCGCCGACGAGCTGTATCTCAAGCGACTGCTGGTCGCCGGCTACGAACGCGTGTATGAGATCTGCAAGGACTATCGCAACGAAGGCATCGACCGCACGCACAGCCCCGAATTCACCATGCTCGAGGCCTATCAGGCCTTCGCCGACCTCGGCGATATGCTCCGGCTCACCGAGGCGCTGGTGGTCGAAGCCGCAAAGGCCGTCGCCGGGGACACTCGCGTCGCACACGGCGAGACGACGCTCGACTTCACGCCGCCCTGGCGGCAAGTGACCTACCGAGACGCTCTGCTCGAGGCCGTGGGGATCGACCTGGACGATCGGCGGCTGACCGACGAGAAGGTCCGCGAGGCGGCGGTCGGCCGCGGCCTATCCCTCGAGGCCGGCGCGGCGCGCGCACGCATGCTCGACGAGTTGTTGAAGACCTGCGTCGAGCCCACCTTCGTGCAACCGACCTTTCTCACCCGATATCCGGCCGAGACCACGCCCCTAGCCAAGCGCGCGCCGGACGACCCGCGTTATGTCGAGCGTTTCGAGCCGTTCGTGCTGGGCATGGAGCTGGGCAATGGCTATACCGAGTTGAACGATCCCATCGATCAGCGCCGCCGCCTGAGCGAGCAGGCGGACGACGATGCCGAAGCGCATCCGGTTGACGAGGATTTCATCCGGGCGCTGGAGCATGGCATGCCGCCCGCGGGCGGCATGGGTCTCGGCATCGACCGGCTCACGATGGTGCTCACGGACGCGCCCAACATCCGTGACGTCATCCTGTTCCCTCAACTGCGAACGCCTGCGTAGAATCGGAGACTGAACAACTCGGCCCGCGGTGCGTCGGCCGTTGCGATTCGCTACGTTGCTCCCACATGCTTCCCCTCCGATTCATTCGTGAGAACGCGGACCTGGTGCGCGCCGGGCTGAGCGCCCGGAGTGACGACGCGCCACTGGACGAGTTGCTGGAGCTCGACCGGAAACGGCGCACTTTGCTGGTTGAGGTGGAAGGCTGGCGGGCCGAACGCAAGCGGGTCTCCCGAGCCATCGGCGCCGCGTCCGATCCCGGCGAGCGCGAGGCGCTGATTGCCCAGACTCGGGCGTTGTCGAAGGACCTTGACGAATCCGAGCCGAAGCTTGGGCATATCGAGGGTGCCCTCGATCGCCTCCTCGCACAATTTCCCGCGTTGCCGCATGTGTCCGTTCCGGCCGGGCACGACGCCAACGACAACCCCGTGGTCGCCACACACGGCACTCCGCCCGCCTTCGACTTCGAGCCGCGTCCACATTGGGAGATTGGCGAGATGCTGGGCGTGCTCGATTTTCCGCGCGCGGCAAAGATCGCCGGATCGGGATTCTGGCTATTCCGCGCCGGCGGGGCGCGTCTGCAGCGCGCCCTGGTCGCGTGGGCCATTGACTTTCAAGTTCGCGAGCATGGCTACCTCGAAGTCTTGCCTCCGGCGCTCGTCACCAGCCGGGGCATGGCCGACTCGGGCAAGCTGCCGAAGTTCGCCGACGATTCCTATGAGTTGCCCTCCGACGATCTCTGGCTAAATCCGACGGCCGAGGTGCCGCTCACGGCCATGCACCGCGACGAAGTCTTGGACGGCGGCGCCCTCCCGCTGCGCTACGTGGCCTACACCCCGGCGTTTCGCCGCGAAGCCGGCGCCGCCGGCATCGACACGCGGGGCCTCCAGCGCTTGCATCAGTTTGACAAGGTCGAGCTGTACGCCTTTGCCCTCTCCGAGCACTCCTACGACGAGCTCGAGATGATGCGCCGGCACGCCGAGGCAGCCGTCGAGGCGCTGGGGCTGTCCTACCGCACGCTGGAATTGTGTAGCGGCGACCTCGGATTCACCGCCTCCAAGACCTACGACCTGGAGGCCTGGGCGCCGGGCGTGAACGCCTGGCTGGAGATCTCGTCGATTTCGAACTGCGAGGCGTTTCAAGCACGTCGGGCCGGCATCCGAACCCGTAAGCCCGGTGGCAGCCACACGGAATTCGTGCATACGCTCAATGGGTCCGGGCTTGGTATGGCCCGTACGATGGTGGCCATTCTGGAGAACTACCAGCAGGCGGACGGCACGGTCCGCGTGCCGGAGGTTCTCCAGCCGTATCTCGGCGGCCAGAAAGTGCTTGAGGTGGAGCCCGGATGGCAGTAGACCCGGTGATCGACCGGCATCCCACGCTGCAACTCATCGGCCGCACGCCGCTGGTTGAAACGCGCCTTTTCCGGGATCGATATCCCAGCGCCAAGGTCTTCGCCAAGATGGAGGCCTTCAATCCGGGTGGCTCGATCAAGGATCGACCCGTGGCGCGCATGTTGGCCGACGCGCAGGCGCGCGGCGACCTTCGCCCCGGCCAGACCATCCTCGACTCGTCGTCGGGCAACGCCGGCATCGCCTACGCGATGATCGGCGGGCTCCTGGGGCACGACGTCGAGATTGTGATGCCCGACAACGCCAGCCGAGAGCGCGTGCAACGCATCACGGCGCATGGCGCGCACATTCGCTTCACCGACGCCATCCTGGGCTACGACGAGGCCATGCGCGAGGTCCAGCGCCGCCATGAAGCGGCCCCGGAGCGCTACTACTTCGCCGACCAATACAGCAACAATTCGAACTGGCAGGCGCACTACGACGGCACGGCGAGCGAGATCCTGGAACAGTCGCCGCCCGACGTCACGCATTTCGTCGCGGGCGTCGGCACCGGCGGCACGATTACCGGCGTTGCGCGCCGATTCGACGAGATGCGCCCCGACGTCCAGATCGTGTGCGCCACCCCACCGGAGTTTCCGGGCATCGAGGGGTTGAAACCCATGGGTCCCGACCACCTGGTGCCGGCAATCCTCGACGCCTCGCTGATCGACACCTGGGTCGACATCGACGTGGACAAGGCTCGCGAGTTTTCCGTGCAACTAGCGTCCGAGGGCCTCTTCGTCGGGCAATCGGCCGGCGCCTACATGTACGCGGTGGAAACCGTGCTCACGGACGACCCGCACGCCGTCGTGGTGACGTTGTTCCCCGATGCCGGCGACCGCTACTTCAGCACCGGACTATGGGACGTGGCGCCAAAGCTCGCGAGCCCGTGAATCCGACCGTCGGCACAGTGACAGCGCCATCAGGGATGCAACCCGCATCCGTCCGGACTCATCCCGGCGGAGAGCCGGCGTGAAGCCTCTGCGCCTCGGCTTCAATCCGCGCATTGCGCCCGAGAGCCGGCGCCGCTTCCATCAACGCTTGCGCCACGTCGTCGAGGTAGCGGTGCATCTGGAGTTTGACGTCGTCGAGCTTGGGCTTTCAACGTCCATGCACGAGTTGGGCTTGACGACCATCTTTGACCCCCAGGCCATCGAGATTCTCGACGACGCTCCGCTGCGGTTCCATCTCAACCTGTTCGCCGACGCCGCGATGACCGAGCGGTCGGCGATCACCGACGTCACCAGCTACTCGCGCAGCATGGCGCTGCGGCAAATCGTCCAGATCGTCGAGTTCTTCGAGCACCGGCACGCCATGGAGATGTACGTGGTGCATCCGGGACGCCAGGTCACCCACGAGGCCGCGCACCTGGACGCGCTGCGCGAAAGCATGCGCACGCTGCACAACCTGTTCCCGGGCCTCCCCATCGCCATCGCGAATGCTAGCGGCGAGGCCGTGCTCGGGCGCATCGACAGCGTGCTCAACGCGCTCGATAGCGCGCGCCACTTTCGCTTTGCCCTCCATACGGGATTCGCGTT